>JBGPFV010000275.1:0-4268 GCA_041483535.1 Terriglobia bacterium
CTCGCCGTCGGGCAGGAAAGCGTTGCCGTACTGGAAATAACGCATCGGCAATTTATCCTTCTTCCAGCGAGCCAGCACCTGCCAGTTCGTTCCGACTCTGGAGCCATCTCTCGATCCAACGATTTGCACTTCACGGCCCGTGTTCACAGAACTGGGTTCGATCATGGTCGAAAAAAACATCGCCTCGCCGACTTGGCAACCGTAGATGGAAGAGCTGGCGAGGTCTGCGGCCTGCTCCACCTTCCCGGCCAGATCGGTCCGATAGTTGAGTCGATACACGTGGTTCTTCTCGAAGGGCGTGTCGGTGGAAAGATACAACCCCCTTTGCGTTGGAATCGCAGCCACGGCCCGGGCTTGCTGGTTCCCTGCGAGCACCACTTCCACCGAGCCCAAGTCACACGAGGCGCGCAGCACCTTACACTCAGCGCCTTCATCGCCAGTCAATATCCAAAGGCAATCGCCCCAGCGGTCGTAAACAATGTTGTGGACGTGTCGTATGCTCCCCGCGGGGAACGTGTACGCAATCTGCCAAGTTCGACCGCGATCCGTTGAAACGTAGATGTGAACTTCCGCGCGTTCACGATTGTCGAAATACTCGCCCCAATAAATTCTTCCCGATGGAACGGCGGTAACATGCAGAGGCCGCGTGCCGCGCTGCAGTTGATGCGTAACCTGAAACTCCTCGCTGCCTGGAGCCCTGGTTACGAGCGCGCCCGGAACCGCACCCACCATCGCCTGGTTGTTTGTTTGACCGTCGAGAATGGCCAGCGCATGAAAACCGTCGCGCATCAAGCGATAACTCAGCGCGCTGCGCGCCGTGAGATTCCTCCACCAGACTGGACGAAAGCGCGCGACCACTTCCCACTCCGGGTGTTTGCCGATTTGTGAACCAACGTGCAGGCCAACGATTTGATATCCGCGACCCCCGTAGAGAACGTCGCCGTCCCACGCCAGCACTCGAATGCCGCGCCAGGCAGCGACTCTCCGCAGCTTTAGAGCGGAGGATGCGGCCGCCGCAACTGGGGTTTCAGCCATGCCGGATGACGTCAGTCTTGGACTTGCTCTCGGCCTTGCACGCGAAAAAAGGGCCGATGGCCAGCCCATCCATTTTGGTGCGCTGGAAGCAATCGATCGCCTCCTGCGGTGTGCACACGATCGGCTCATTCTCGTTAAAGCTCGTGTTCAGGATCACCGGAGTCCCGGTCTTCTGGCCAAACGTCCGGATCAGATCGTAGTACAGCGGATTCTCTTCCCGCGTCACGGTTTGCAATCGCCCGGTGTTGTCGACATGGTTCACGGCGCACAGGCTCTTTCTCTTCTCCGGACGAATTTTGTACACATGCAGCATGTAGGGCGACGGATGGTCGTGCTCGAAGTACTCATGCTGCGCGTCGGCCAAGATAGACGGCGCAAACGGACGGAACCACTCGCGGTGCTTGATGCGGGCGTTCAACACATCCTTCATGTCAGGCAGGCCCGGGTGGGTCACGATCGAGCGATTACCGAGCGCGCGCGGGCCCCACTCCATGCGCCCCTGAAACCATCCCACCACATTGCCCCGCACCATTTGATCGGAAACGGCGTCGAGCAGAGGCGCGCGCTCCAGTCGCTGATACTTTACGCTTGCGCTTTTTAAGGCGGATTCGATCTGCGCTTCGGAAAACTCCGGCCCCAGATAGGCATGATTCATCTGCTCTTCGTCCCTGCGCGGCTGTTTCAGCACCGAATGATACGTATGCAGGGCGGCGCCAATCGCCAGACCTTCGTCGCCGGCCGCCGGCTGAATCCAGGTGCGCCGGAATGGCGTGCGGGAAAATATCTTGCCATTGGCCACGCTATTGAGCGCACAGCCTCCCGCCAGCGCAAGATTCTCATCGGGAACGCGCTGGTGCAACTCGTTCATCAGAGGAAAGAAAACTTCCTCGAAACAATATTGCATGGCAAACGCCAGATCCATATCCCGCTGCGTGATCTCGGCATGCGGCTCGCGGGGCGCGCCGAAAAGCTTTTCCATCTTGGCGGAGAAATGCCGCGCCAGGCGCACCGTTCCGTCGGGGAGCACCTGCATTCCCTGGCTGCTCCCCAGCGGTTTGAAGTAACTCATGTTGAGTCGGAAGTTGCCGTTCTTGAGCGCGATAATTTTCCGAATCTGGTCGACGTAGATATCTTTTCCATACGGCGCCAGTCCCATGACTTTGCCTTCATCGCCATATTTTCTGTAGCCGATGAAATCGCAGATCATGGTATAGAAGGTGCCGAGCGAATGCGGCAGAAACACGCGGTCGAGCACCTGAATTTCATGACCCTCACAGCGCGCCATCATCGTGGAAACAAAATCTCCCGAACCGTCGTAGCTGAAGCCGGCAGCCTTCTCCCACGGCGAACAGTAGTACGAACTGGCAATGTGCGCGATGTGGTGCTCGAGATGATGCTCCTGGAACTGCAGCGTGGAAGCATCGACGTCGAGCGCCTGCGCCAGCAGCGAACGCACGTTGCGCATCGACTCTTTGCGCTGCCGCATCTTGATAAAATTCAGCACCTTCGCCGGATTCGCCAGCGCATATTGCACTTTCTTGGCGAGATTCGCGTCGCTGTCCTGGCCCACGGCAACGTGCTGAACGTCAGTAAGCTTCGCGCCTGCCGCATCCAGACACGCTTTGACCGCCAGGGCGGGAAAGCCGCCGTAATGTTTGTGCCGGTTCAGCCGCTCTTCGGCCACGGCAAAGAGAATCTTTCCGTCTTCGACGATCGCCGCGGAGGCGTCGGCGTGAAACATATTCAGGCCCAGAATCAACATTTAAAGCTCGTTTCCTTCTCTGTCCTTCTTGTAATTCCTAGCGGCTGCCGCAGATCGGTAATACCGAAAACCGTTCAGTAGAGACGGGGCTTGCCCCGTCTCATTCCGCGGAAGGAGACGCGGCAAGCCGCGTCTCTACGGGAGATTATTGCGTCAACTTTCCCTGCAATGCCGACGCCACGAACTCGCTCAACTCTACCGTCAGAGGTTGCCCGGTCTGGCATGAGTTCTGCAGTCGCAGGGTTGAAAGAGTCGAGCCCACGATTTGTTCCAGTGGAATCGGCGGGGGCGTCTTGCCCCGAAGGGCATCCACGAATGCCTGCATTTCCGCTTTGTGGCCCTTATCTTGTCCCCAGCGCGCGCGTGTGATTTGTTTGCGTCCATTGCGCACCAGTTCGAGCCGCCGAAAATCTTCGAGGATCGCGACTGATCCGCCTCCGAAAACTTCCACACGCTCCTTCGAGGCCGACTTGTCGCCGTTAGCGAGATAGCTGATGGTACCGAGTGATCCGTTCGCGAACTTGAGGGATGCGACAACATTATCCATGCTGTACTGCCCGGGATTGCCCACCGTCTGTGCTTGCACTTCGACGGGACACGCAGCTGCGAGAAAGCAGAGGAAGTCCACGAAATGGCAGACCTCGCCGAGAATGCGTCCACCGCCTTGCTCGGGATCGTTCACCCAATGATCGGCGGCGATATAACCCGCATTCACGCGGTAGTGGATCGCCAAAGGCTCGTGGATCTCCGACAAGAACTGCTTTAGCTGAATCGCCATCGGCGCAAATCGACGGTTGAAACCGACCATAAGGAGCGGCGTAGGGGCCTC
Organism: Terriglobia bacterium; assembly: GCA_041483535.1. Classification (GTDB taxonomy): domain Bacteria; phylum Acidobacteriota; class Terriglobia; order Terriglobales; family Acidobacteriaceae; genus Acidiflorens. The sequence goes on from JBGPFV010000275.1 coordinate 3,627, forward strand.
GACGGAAGCGACACTGACCAGCGCGGCCAGATCGCCTTCATTCAGGCAAAGCGGCTTTTCGCAGAACACCGCCTTCCCCGCGCGCAGTGCGGCGAGCGACTGGCGGGCATGAAGGTGATGGCGGGTGGCGATCAGCACCGCTTTGATGTTTGGATCCTGCAGGAGCTCGTCTTCCGAATTCGAACAGTAGGAGAATCCAAATTTCTCCGCCGCGTTCCGGCTGCGCGGGCCGGTTGCATTGCAGACGCCAATGAAAGAAACGCCCGGAATCGCCTTCAGCGCGGGCAGGAGCGTGTTCTGTGCGAAGCTTCCCGCGCCCAGCACGCCCAGGCCGATAGAACCTGACGAGGTTGCGACGGTAGAGACCGAAATTCTTTGCGGCGGATTTAAAGCAGACCTGGAGTTGCTGCGACCAAAGGGGGCTGTCGAGCTGCGCTCGGCTTGGACGGGCGAGGACGCCCGTCCCTCCACAGGCAAAGATTCGGCGCCCGCGTACGTGATCAGCGCCGCCAGAAAAGATTCCCCGGTGCTGCCCGTAATCAGGTCATAGGCCCGCGCCGCCTGCTCGATCGGAAACTTGTGCGTGATCAGCGACGGCAGATTCAGCTTGCCGTCGGCGATGAATTGCAGGAAGGCTTCCAG
>JBGPFV010000276.1:0-4247 GCA_041483535.1 Terriglobia bacterium
CAAATCGCCGGAGTCGATGTTCTCTCCCAGTTCCGGCAGTTTGAACTCGCTGGCCGTGGCGGCTGAAGCTGCGGGCGCCGTTTGAGGATTTGGCTGCGGCGCCGCGATCGGCACGGGCGTTACCGGGGTTGCGACGACGGTGGCAGCAGAGGCTTGGACGGCGGGAACTACAGCGGGCTGCGCGGCCGTTTTCGCAGCGGGGGTTGCTCCAGCTCCAGCTCCATTTTCAACGGTGAAGATGACCTGCCCCACGCGCAGCCTGTCGCCTTCGCGTACGCGGATTTCTCCGACGGTGCCGGTCACCGACGAGGGTACTTCCACAACCGCCTTGTCGGTCTCGAGTTCCATCACCGGCTCGCCTTCGGTGATGCTGACGCCGGGCTTGATTATCAAGCGGACCAGTTCGCCGCTCTCGATATTTTCGCCCAGCTCGGGCAGCTTGAATTCCGTCGGCATTCTCTCCTTGTTCCTCGAGCTCTTTAGAATGTGCGTGACAGTTCGGTGTCCCTCCGGGACTTGAATCATTTGGTTCGCTTTTACCCAGCGCTGAAGCGCTGGGCTAAGTTAGTTCGCCCCTCCGGGGCTGGATTCTCAAACACTAGCTGCGGGCCGGGTTGCGTTTTTCCGGATCGATGCCAAGATCGCGGACTGCTTTCTCCAGGAGTTTCGCACTGACGCCGCCGGCGCCGTCCTTCTTCTCGCTGGAATTCTCGCCTGCCAGGGCATGCAGCGTGGCGAGCACAATGTGCTTCGCGTCCACTTCGAAAAAGTCTCGCAGCGACGCTCGATTTTCGCTGCGCCCAAAGCCGTCCGTGCCGAGCGCCAGCAGCTTGCCCGGAATCCACTGCGCAATACACTCCGGCAGAACCTTCATGTAATCGGACGCCGCGATGAACGGGCCGGATGCGCCCTTCAGCGTCTCGGTGACGTACGGCACCTTTGCTTTCTGTGTGGGATGCAGCATGTTCCAACGCGCGCAGTCGTTCGCCTCGCGATAAAGCTCCTTGTAACTGGTGACGCTCCACACGTCCACCGCCACGCCATAGTCCTTTTCCAGAATCGCCTGCGCCTTGAGCACCTCGAACATGATGGTGCCGCTGCCCAGCAACTGTGCGCGCAGCTTCGCATCCTTCTTTTCAGACGCCCGATAGCGATACAAGCCTTTCAGGACGCCCTCGCGAACGCCTGGCTGGCTGGGCATCTCGGGCATGGGCAGCGGCTCGTTGGTGACTGTCAAGTAATAGAAGATGGATTCGCCATCGACGTACATGCGTTGGATGCCGTCCTGGATGATGATGGCGATCTCATAGGCGAACGCCGGATCATAAGCCATAAGGTTCGGCACTGCGAGAGCCAGCACATGGCTGTGTCCATCCTGATGCTGCAACCCTTCGCCCGCCAGCGTCGTTCTTCCCGCCGTGCCTCCGATGAGGAAACCGCGGCAACGCATGTCGCCCGCGGCCCAGATCAGGTCGCCGACGCGCTGCAGGCCGAACATCGAGTAATAAATAAAGAAGGGAATCGTGTTGATGCCGTGATTGGCATACGCGGTACCGGCGGCGATGAACGAGCACATCGATCCCGCCTCGGTGATGCCCTCTTCCAGAATCTGCCCGTTCTTCGCTTCTTTGTAATAGAGGAGCGTAGCCATATCGACCGGCTCATAGAGCTGGCCGACGCTCGAATAGATACCGACCTGGCGGAAGAGCGCCTCCATGCCGAAGGTGCGGGCTTCGTCGGGAACCACGGGCACGATGAATTTTCCGACCTCTGGGTCACGCAATAACTTCGAGAGCAGGCGCACGAAGACCATGGTGGTGGAAACCTCGTGGCCCTCAGTGCCCTTGTGGAATTCCTCAAAGAGCGCTTCCGACACCGGCTTCAGCGGCGTGGCACGCACTTTCCGCACCGGCATGTAGCCGCCCAGTTGTTTGCGGCGCTCCTGCATGTACTTGATTTCCGCGCTGTCGTCGGCGGGGCGATAGAAGGGAGCGTCGTGAAGTTCGCCGTCGGGAATCGGAATGCCGAAGCGCGAGCGGAAGATTTGCAGCTCATCGTCATTCAGCTTTTTCTGCTGGTGGGTGATGTTCTTGCCTTCACCCGCTTCGCCGAGTCCATAGCCCTTGATGGTCTTGGCGAGAATGATGGTGGGAGATCCGGTGTGCTCGACCGCCGCCTTATACGCGGCGTGCACTTTGATCGGGTCGTGGCCTCCGAGCCTCATGCGGGCGAGTTGCTCGTCCGAAAGATGCTCGACCATCTTCAGCAGCCGCGGATCGGTGCCGAAGAAGTTCTGCCGGAAATAGGCGCCGCTCTCGACGAAGTATTTCTGATACTGGCCGTCGGTGATTTCGCCCATGCGGCGGACGAGCAGGCCGTCGCGATCCCGCTGAATCAGCGGATCCCAATCTCCGCCCCAGATCAGCTTGATGACGTTCCATCCCGCACCGCGGAAAATCGCTTCCAGTTCCTGGATGATCTTGCCGTTGCCGCGCACCGGTCCGTCGAGGCGCTGCAGGTTGCAGTTGACCACGAAAATCAGGTTGTCGAGGCGCTCGCGCGAAGCCAGCGTAATCGAGCCAAGTGACTCCGGCTCGTCCATTTCGCCATCGCCGAGGAACGCCCACACTTTGCCGCCGGTCGAAGTTTTCAGTCCGCGATTTTCGAGATACTTGATGAAGCGCGCGTGATAGATCGCCTGAATCGGGCCCAGTCCCATCGACACGGTCGGAAATTCCCAGAAGTCGGGCATGAGCCAGGGATGCGGATACGACGAGAGTCCGCCGCCCGGTTTCAACTCGCGCCGGAAGTTCTCCAGCTTCTCTTTGGGGATGCGGCCCTCGAGGTAGGCACGGGCGTAAATTCCGGGCGCGGCGTGTCCCTGAAAATAAACAATATCGCGGTCGCCGGATTCCGTGGACGCTCGAAAAAAATGATTGAACGCGACTTCGTAGAGCGTAGCCGCCGACGCAAACGTGGAAATGTGTCCGCCGATGCCTTCTTGAAGTTTGTTGGCACGGACGACCATGGCCATGGCGTTCCAGCGCACCAAGCTCTTGATGCGGCGCTCCATTTCCTGACTGCCGGGGAATGGCGGTTGCTGCCGCGAAGGGATCGTATTCTGATAGGGAGTCGTCGCCGAAAACGGCAGGTTGATGCCAGCCTCGCGCCGGGCATGCAGCGCCAGTTGCTGCAAAAGCCGACCGGCACGGTCCGGCCCACCCCTTGACAGAACATAGTCCAGCGAGTCCAGCCACTCCCGCGTTTCCAAGACTTCGATTCCGTTGGTCGGTTGCGTCTCAGCCACACTGCCCCCACCGAGCAAAAATGCAATGTCCCATCATAAGCAATCGGTGAGAATTTTGCTGGGGGGACCTGAAGAAAAGCGGTCAACCACCAAGGGCACGAAGGACCACGAAGGAAAAGCAAGGCTGCCGCGTTTCCATCGTGGGCAAACAACTATTTAGAACCAGACAAATATGGTGGCATACTTCAATAATGGACTCGAAACAAACGAAGCCAAAAGCCGGTGACTCGGTGGTGCTAATCGAAGTATCTGTAGGGTTGATTGAGGGGTTGCCGACAGAAGACCAAAAGGCGATTTCTGGAACGATTGGGAAGCCAGTCCTGCTCGCCGGATACGATGACGATGGAAGAGCTGAGCTTGAGTTCACGGGCGACGACGGAGTAATCCATTTTATCTACGTCAACCCTACCGCCATAAGAGCTGTTCAATAGCTCCCCTACTCCAGCGTCACCGCTTTCACCAGGTTGCGTGGATGGTCTACATCGAGGCCGCGCTTGGCGGCCACATAATAGGCAAACAACTGCAGGGGAACGATCTCCAGAATCGGCGACAGCAGTTCCGGCACCGCGGGAATAAAGACGGTGTGATTCGCGATCTTCGGTACGACTGTGTCTCCTTCGGTCGCCAGCGCGATCAACGTCGCACCTTGCTTCTTGAACCCTTCCATGTTGCTGACGTTTTGCTGGTAGCGCGCGACCGAGCCCGCGTCATTATTATTGCGGTCGCAGGTCGCGATGATCACCAGCGGCAGGCGGAAATCAATCATCGCGTTCGGCCCATGCTTGGCTTCTCCGGTGGGATAGCCTTCGGCGTGAATGTAGGAAACTTCTTTCAGCTTGAGAGCCCCGTCCATCGCGATGGGATAGTGGATGGCGCGGCCGAGAAACATGAAGTCGTCCACGCGATAGTAAAGCTCAGCCAGCTTTTCCACTTTGTCGGA
>JBGPFV010000277.1:0-4228 GCA_041483535.1 Terriglobia bacterium
AGATCGCAGTCGTCAGCCATCCGCACGCACCGCGCCATGTGTCTGTGCCCCTGGCGCGCCAGTTCTACACTTTTGATCTGATGAAGGTTGCGCTCTCGCCCAGCGTCCCCGCCGACGTGAAGGTTGCCGTCGACAATGTCCTCATCTCGCGTCTCAAGACTGTTACTCTCGGCGAGCGTCTAACGCTGGCCCGCCGTGCCTCAGGCCGAGTAGCCGCCGCGCTCCTGCTGGAGGTGGAAAGCGGCGATGGCAAGACTGTTCATGCAAAGATGATCGCAGGCAAAACCAGCGCCGCCGAAACCGTGGATCGCAAGACCCGGGTCATGCAGACGGCGCTCGAAAACCCGCGCCTCACCGAAGTCCTCGTGATCAAATCTGTCCTCGGTTCCGCCGCCAGCGCGGCCCTGGTACACGCAGTCGCGCGGCACGCGAAGTGGTCCCGCCGCAGAGAAATCCGCGCCGCCCTGCTGCGGACCGCTCATCTCTCGCTGGCCCGCGCCCTGGAGTTCAGTCGCGAAATCCCCGCCCCGGTGCTGCAAGAAGTACTCGCCAGTTCGCGTCTCCCCGCCCCCGTCAAAGCTCAACTCATCCGCCAGAGCCAGGCAAGTCCATGATGAGGCGGCCGAACGCGGTAGGACTACGCCGCCAGCCGCTTCAGAATTTCCTTGCCCAGCTTCTGCGCTTCGCCGAACGCTTTCTGGTATTCGACGAAAATCCGGTTCAGTTCGAGCGACCGGTCGGCGCTGAGCCTCTGCCGCAGGATCATGTCGCGCACGTGGACGGGATTGGGAAGGGTAGCGTCTTCGGTCAATTCTTCCAGGGCGGTCGTTGGATTGTAGTGATACATGCACTTCATTCTATCGCCACGGGTGGAATTTCTCAGGGCCTCTAAAGTTCAGCCTTCAGTTCAGCCTTCGGCTCGGTCGTCAGCAGCCGGCGGTCTTCTTGGCGGCTAGCGCTGGCAAACGAAGATCCAGATCCTTTTGGCGATTGACCTGGCGCAACACCGTCGCTACCGCGGCCGCCAGGCGATCCGAGCTCTTGTCGAGTGCCAGCGCGGATTTCTCGAAGTACGCGATCGCGCCTTCCTGAATCAGTCTTTCCTCGTTCTTCTGCGACAGGCTGGTCAGGACGATGACCGGAATGTTCATGGTGGCGGGATTTGCTTTGAGCGCTTTCAGGACTTCGGGACCGCTGATCTTGGGAAGCATCATGTCGAGCAGGATAATGTCGGGCAGTTTGTCCTTGGCCACCTGCAACGCTTCCTCGCCGTCGGCGGCGGTCGAGACCAGGTAACCGCTCGGGACAAAGCGCGCTCATTCGCCATCCGGAGAAACTTGCTGTCCTCGACCAGCAGCACTTTGGAGCTCGCAACGGACACATGAATCCCTTCGTGCGGATTCATCGGCGAGGGGGCGGAAAACTTGAGAAGTGCGGGGGTTCGATGCCCGGCCCTAAGGGGGGCCCATTTTCCGTAGAGATGCGGCTTGCCGCGACTCCGGAGAAGGAGACGGGGCAAGCCCCGTCTCTACAATACTGCTTCTGGCGAAACCAAAGGGGCGGCTTGCGCCGCCCCGGCTAAACTGACAACTGAGAGCTGACCGCCGTCCTACGTGCCTTCGTTCCAGCTTGCCTGGTACTCTTCCTGCTCCGAGGTCAGGCGGTCGATCTTGATGCCGAGCGATTCCAGCTTCAGCTTGGCCACCCGCTTGTCGAGGTCCGCCGGAACCGTGTAGACCTTCTTTTCCAGCGAGGCGTAGTTCTTCACCATGTACTCCAGGGAAAGCGCCTGGTCGGCGAAACTCATATCCATCACCGAGGCCGGGTGACCCTCGGCGGCGGCCAGGTTGATCAGGCGGCCTTCCCCCAGCAGGTTGATGCGGCGGCCGTCTTTCAGCGAGTACTCCTCGACGAAGGTGCGCGTGGTGCGCTTCGACGACGACAACTTCTCGAGCGATGGGATATCGATTTCGACATTGAAATGGCCCGAGTTCGAAATGATGGCGCCGTCTTTCATGAGTTCGAAGTGCTGCTTGGCGAGCACGTTTTTGTTGCCGGTGACGGTACAGAAAACGTCGCCGAGTTTGGCCGCCTCGTCCATGCTCATCACCCGGAACCCGTCCATGACCGCTTCGAGAGCTTTGGTGGGATCGACTTCGGTGACGATGACTTCCGCGCCCGCGCCGCGGGCGCGCGAAGCCAGGCCGCGTCCGCACCAGCCGTAGCCGGCGACCACGAACTTCGAGCCGGCGAGCAGGAAATTGGTGGCGCGAATGATGCCGTCGATGGTCGATTGCCCGGTCCCGTAGCGGTTATCGAAAAGATGCTTGGTGTCGGCGTCGTTGACGGCCACGATCGGATAGCGCAGCACGCCTTCCTTGGCCATGGCGCGCAAGCGAATCACGCCGGTGGTCGTCTCCTCGGTTCCGCCGATCACGTTCGCCAGTTCCGCGGTCCGCTTGGTATGCAGCACCGAGACCAGGTCGGCTCCATCGTCCATCGTGATCTGCGGCTTATGATCCACCGCCGCCATGATGTGCGAATAGTAGGAGTCGTTGTCCTCGCCCTTGATGGCGAACACGGGAACGTTGTAGTCGCGCACCAGGCTGGCGGCAACGTCGTCCTGAGTGGACAGAGGGTTGGAAGCGCACAGCGCCACGTCCGCGCCGCCGTCGCGCAGCGCGATCATTAAATTTGCGGTCTCGGCCGTCACGTGCAGGCAGGCCGAAACACGCATGCCTTTGAGCGGCTGGTTCTTGATGAATTCCTTGCGGATGATCTGCAGCACTTTCATCGATTGGTTCGCCCACTCGATGCGTTTCTTGCCCAGATCGGCCAGTTCAAATCCTTTTACGTCGCTGCTAATCGAAGTCGTAGCCATTTTCTCCCCGGATGAAAGGTCAGAGGTGAGAGGTCAGATTGCAGAGGTGAAATCTGACCGCCTCACTCATTCCTGCCTTGCTCTCAATTAAGTTTGATTCATTGCTTTCTGCGGTTCGGGTTCTTGACCTCTGACCTCTGACCTCGAACCTCTGACCTTATTTCCGCGCTCCAGCCGTTTCCAGCTTCAAGCCGGCGTCGGCGGCCAGTTTGGCGGCTTTGTCGGTTTTTTCCCAGGTGAAATCGGGGTCGCTGCGGCCGAAGTGTCCGTAGGCCGCGGTCTTGCGGTAAATCGGACGGCGCAAATTGAGCGTCTCGATGATCTCGCGCGGCTTCAGCTTGAAGTTTGCGCGCACCAGACCCGGAATGAGCTGGGCATCGATCTTCTCGGTTCCGAAAGTATCCACCAGTACGCTGACGGGGTCAGCCACACCGATGGCATAGGCGAGTTGCACTTCGCAGCGATCCGCCAAGCCGGCGGCCACGATGTTCTTCGCGATATAGCGCGCCATGTACGCGGCCGAACGGTCTACCTTGGTCGGATCCTTGCCGCTGAACGCGCCGCCGCCGTGGCGTCCCATGCCGCCGTAAGTGTCCACGATGATCTTGCGTCCGGTCAGACCGGAATCGCCCATGGGTCCGCCGATCACAAAACGTCCGGTGGGATTGATGTGATACTTGGTGTCTTCGTCGAGCAGGTTGGCGGGAACCACGGTCTGGATGACGTGTTTCAGAATGTCGGCGCGCAGTTCGTCGTTGCCGACTGTCTCGGAATGTTGGGTCGAGACGACTACGGCATCCACGCGCTTCACTTTGCCGGGCGCGCTGTATTCGACCGTGACCTGGGATTTTCCGTCGGGCCGCAGGTAGGGACAGGTGCCATTCTTGCGAACTTCAGAAAGCTTCTGGCAGAGCTTGTGGGCGAGTGAAATCGGAAGCGGCATCAGTTCGGGGGTTTCGTTGCAGGCGAAGCCGAACATCATGCCCTGATCGCCGGCGCCGCCCGTATCCACGCCCAGGGCAATATCGCCGGACTGCTTGTTGATGCTGGAAATTACGGCGCAGGTGTTGGAATCGAAGCCGTACACGGCGTTGTCGTAGCCGATGGACTGCACCACGCCGCGGACGAGATTTTGAAAATCAACATAAGCCTTGGTAGTGATCTCGCCGGCGATCACGACCAGGCCGGTGCAGGTCAGGGTTTCACAGGCGACGCGGCTGGACGGATCTTCACGAAGGCAGGCGTCGAGAATGGCATCGGAAATCTGGTCGGCGATCTTGTCCGGATGTCCCTCGGTTACAGACTCCGAGGTAAACAGAAAACGATTGGTTGCTGGCAAGCTGGTAT
>JBGPFV010000278.1:0-4211 GCA_041483535.1 Terriglobia bacterium
TCGATCGACGGGAGTTCCGGTTGTAATGGGCGGACCGCACGTGACAGAAATGGCCGATGAGGCGCTCGGCCGCGATGGCGGGCCGCGCCATGCCGACGCGGTTGCGCTCGGGGAAGCCGATGCGACCTGGCCGCGGATTGTTGAGGATGCTGCACGCGGGCAACTGAAGGACGTTTACGCGCCGGTGGACGCTTTTGGCCAGGAGAGCAAGCCGACACTGAAGGATTACCCGGTGATCCCGTGGCAGTCGATTGATCTCAAGCAGTTCAACCTGGTGCCGAAGGCCGCGACCTCCCTGCTGCAGAAGATTGGAGAAGGCTGGGGATCATTTCGCATTATTCCGGTCGAATCCGGACGAGGCTGCCCTTACGGTTGCGAGTTCTGCACGGTGACAGGATTTTTCGGGGACTCGATTCGTTTTCGCACTAACGAGAGCGTGGTGAATGAACTGCTGTTGCTGAAGGCCCGCGCCCGCACCGAGAAGGGCCAGATGGCAGTTTTCTTCATTGACGACAATTTCGCCATCAACATCAAGCGCACGAAGTCGCTGTTGCGCGACATCATTGCCGCCGGCGCGCAGGTGCATTGGGTGGCGCAGATCTCCGCCAATTTATTGCGCGACGAAGAGCTCGTCGACCTGATCGCGGATTCTGGAGGCAAGTGGATTTTTATCGGCATGGAATCCATCGACCCGGCCAATCTGAAAGACGTCAACAAAGGATTCAACAAGCCGGGTGAGTATGCGGCGGTGCTGGAGCGGCTGGCGGCGCGCAATGTGTACGCGATCACGTCGTTCATTTTTGGCATGGACAACGACACGGTGGGAGCCGCCGAGCGAACTCTCGAACAGGTTCGGACGTGGCCTCCGGGGCTGCCAATCTTTGGTTTGCTGACTCCTTTGCCCGCAACGCCGCTGTACAAGCGACTGGAGAAGGCGGGGCGTCTGACGCGGCCGAAACACTGGCAGGAGTTCATCCCGTTTGCCATGGCGCACACACCCTTGAAGATGACGATTGAAGAAGCTCACGCCGAAGTGAATTACGGGTGGGAGCAGGCCTACAGTCCGAAGGCGCTGGCGGCGGCGGTTGAATCGCTGAACGACCAGCCGCTCGGTTATCGCGTCAACATCTTCCTGGCGCGCCTCTGTTTCCGCGGCATCTACTTCCCGATGCTGGGGAAGATGGCGTGGCTGAAGGTGATTGCGCAGAATCGGCGAACCATCTTCAAACTGGTAAGGGAAGGGTTCAAGCCGGGCGCCTGGCGCGGCGCGCCGGCGAGAATTCCCGCCATTCCGGCGCCGGCGGTGGAGGCAGGAGAAGCGTTATCGCAATCGGGCGGGGACGGACGGGCGATTGCGGTTTCCGCCGATTGAAAGTCGCTTAGGCGCCTCTCGACCCTGAAAAGCTGCTGCTGGTTGCTGCTGCCTGTACCGACAGCCGCGTTCTTGCTAGAATTGTGAGTTCGATCACACTCCCTTGTGCCCGAGGAGCATCCGAGTCTATGGCTTACATAATTGCCGAGCCCTGCATTGGAACCAAAGACACCGCCTGTGTTGACGCCTGTCCGGTGGATTGCATCCATCCCAAAAAGGACTCCGACAAGTATGCGACCGAAGAGATGCTGTATATCGATCCCGTGGAATGTATCGACTGCGGCGCCTGCGTCCCGGTGTGTCCGGTCTCGGCTATCTTCGCCCTCGACGATCTGCCGGAAAAGTGGAAAGAGTACACCGAGCGGAATGCGAAGTACTTCGGGCGGTGAGATAGCTATCAGCTCTCAGCTATCAGCTTTCAGTAAAGCCAGCTCGGTGCTTTTAAGTTTTTGACTCAACTGATGGCTGAAAGCTGACGACTGACAACCTCTTCCATTACAATCATGGCTTAACCTGTAGACCTTCCATGGCGCTGAAGGAGTCGGAAGCGATCGTTCTGCGCACGTATCCGCTGCGTGAGTCTGACCTGCTGGTCACGCTCTTTACCCGCATGGAAGGCAAGGTGAAGGGCGTGGCGCGCGCGGCCATGAAGTCGAGACGCCGCTTTGGAGGCGCGCTGGAGCCGCTCACCTATGTGCGGGCGTTTTACGACGACCGCGCGGGGCAGGAACTGGCGCGGCTTGATTCCTGCGAAGTGATCGAGTCGCCAATGGCCACTGAGGTCAGTTATCCGCGGGCCGCGGCGTTGGCACACGTCGCGGAGTTGCTCGACGAGTTGATGCCCGACCGCGAGGCAAGCGACGCTGTGTTTCGGCTGAGCCTGGTGGTTCTGCAGGAATTGCGCGGCCGGACGTTGTGGATGCCGCTCACGTACTTTGAGCTGTGGATGACGCGGCTCATGGGATTTCTGCCGGAGTTTTCGGAGTGCGTGGTCTGCGGGCGCGCGCTCGATGGCAGTAGGGCGTTCTACCACGCGCTAGCCGACGGCTTGGTTTGCGTCGACGACAAGCGAGTGGCGTCGTCAGAGTTGTCGTCCGAATCGCGAAAGATCGCGGCGCAGATGCTGCGGTCGCGTGTTGCCGAGTTTGCAGAGATTGACTGGCCGAAAGCGGTGTGTGCTGACCTGCGCAAGTTTCTTCTCCAGATTCTGGAGCGGCACATCGAGAAGAAGCTGGTAACGGCTGGAATGCTGGAGAAAATCGGCGGTTAGCTGTTAGCTCTTAGTGTCGCGTCCAGTAAGATTGGCAACAATAGTATGGGTTGTCATCCTGAGCGAAGCGAAGGACCTGCTGTCTCGTGGCACCGATAAAAAAGCAGGTCCTTCGCTTCGCTCAGGATGACAATATCTGTTGAAGAGCCGGACTCGTTACGTGAACTCATCTAAGCCTAATTCGCTTACCTTCCAGGAACTCATCCTCAAGCTGCAGGCTTTCTTTGCCGAGCGCGGAGCGGTTGTTCAACAGCCCTACGACGTTGAAGTGGGCGCTGGGACCATGGCTCCGGAGACGTTTCTGCGCGTGCTGGGGCCGAATCCTTATAAGGTGGCTTACGTGCAGCCTTCGCGGCGTCCGGCTGACGGGCGGTATGGGGAAAATCCTAACCGGCTGTTCAAGCACTTGCAGCTGCAGGTGATTCTGAAGCCCCCGCCGGAGAATGTGCAGGAGCTTTACCTTGAATCGCTGGGCGCGATCGGGATCGATCTGCGCCAGCACGACATCAAGTTTGAAGAAGATAACTGGGAGTCTCCGACGCTGGGCGCATGGGGCATCGGGTGGCAGGTGATGCTCGACGGGCTTGAGGTCACGCAGTTCACTTACTTCCAGCAGTGTGGCGGCGTGGACCTCAACCCTATCTCCGCGGAACTTACCTATGGGCTGGAGCGGCTGTGCGCTTTTCTGCAAGACGTGGATTCCATCTACGACATCGTGTGGGCGCGCGATCCGGAAACGGGCAGGGAAGTGAAATATGGAGACGTGCGTCTGGCCGACGAGCAGCAGTTCTCGGTGTACAACTTCGAAGCGGCGGACGTCGAGAAAACCTGGAAGCATTTCGAACTCTGCGAAGCAGAGTGCACGAAGCTGATTGAGGGTTACGTTGCTTTAAGCAAGGACAAGAGCGAGGTTGATGGCGTCGCGCGCGAGAAGTCGCACTTTCCGCTGTTGGGCGCTTACGATTTGTGTCTGAAATGCTCGCATTACTTCAACATTCTCGATGCCCGGGGCGCGATTTCCGTGACCGAGCGCGTCGGCGTAATCGCGCGGGTGCGGGCGCTGGCCGTGGGGATTGCCAAGGCTTGGATGGATCAGCAGTTCCCGGCCGAAAAGAAAACGGAAAGCAGTGACCACGGTTCGAAAACCGGAGCGAAGGGAAAGAAAGGTAAGTTGCTTCCGGTGGGGTGAAAACCTTTAACGCAGAGAACGCAGAGGAGCACAGGGGGAATTCTTTCGCGAAGGCGGGAACTCCTGTGATGAGGCCCACATTCACTTTGCTTTTATTTTGAGACCATAGACTGAACCAGCTAATGCCTGACTTCCTACTCGAAATCGGATGCGAAGAAATCCCGGCGCGGATGATTGACGCCGCTTCTCTCGAGTTACGCGAGCGTTTGAGTACGCTGTTGCAGCGCGAGCGCCTCGAACCCGCCGGAGCGATTACGCATCTCGACACGCCGCGTCGCTTGGCGGTTCTCGCTTCCGGCATTCCCGCTTCCCAGCCGGACCTTACCGAGCGGGTGAACGGACCGTCGGCGCAGGTCGCATATAAGGATGGGCAGCCGACA
>JBGPFV010000279.1:0-4203 GCA_041483535.1 Terriglobia bacterium
AGCGACGCATCGCTGTAGCGGTCGACGACGGAATCGAAAAAACCTCCGAAGCGGGTCACTTGGTTCGAAAGGCGGGCGACGCGGCCATCCACCAGGTCGAAGAATCCCGATCCGATGATGACCAGGCCGGCATAGAAAAACCTGCGGCGCTGGTTGACGTCGTTGGCGTATCCAAATAAAAACGCGGCGTAGGTGTTGACCACCAGTCCCATCACGGTGAGGGCATTGGGATTGATGTGCGAGAGCGCGAGCAGACGCACGATGGCGTCGAGCAGAACGCCGCAGGCGCGTCCGAATCCGCTGGTCCAGCTCGGGTAGCGTCCGCTCATGCAGCGCTCCACAGCATAGCGCGGTTCACGATGTTGCAGCTCATTTTCATTCCGGTCCCGGCTCCGCTTCCAGTTCCGCTTCCAGCTTGGCCTCGGCGAGATCGTGCATGGTCGAGAGCTTCAGGATTTCCATTTCGCGGCTTCCGCCGGGCGTGACCACCATGGCGGTGTCGCCAACTTTCTTGTTCAGCAAGGCGCGCCCGATGGGCGAGGTGGTGGAGATTTTGCCGGCGGCCACGTCGGACTCTTCGCTCATCACGATCTGGTATTTCATTTCTTCATTCTTGGTGCCGTCGAAGATGGTCACCGTCGAACCGAGGCCAACTTTATCCTTGGGGATATTGTTCATGTTGATCAGCGACAGTTCGGCGAGACGCTTGCCCAGTTGGCGCACGCGCGCCTTCAGGTACTCCTGACGCTGTTTGGCCGTGTGATACTCGGCATTCTCGCTGAGGTCGCCCATGGCAACAGCCTTTTTGATCTCTTTGGGGATATCGAAGGCCAGTTCGTGCTCGAGCGTGTTCAGTTCGTCCCGAAGCTTCTTCTTGATCTGCTCCGTCATCCTTGGCATTATAACCCTCACGCCGTGGGAAAAGTGGCGCTTGCGGTGCCGGATTCACGCCGCGACATTCCGATCCAACCTCATCAACCGAAATGACTTAGAGCGGACGATCGGACCTAACATTGCGGCTGTGGGGACGGGGCTCTGCCCCGTCCTGGCGGGCGGAGACCTGCCACCACACAGCTTCTCGATTGCCTTAGGAGCGGCGCTCGACTAGACTATAAGATGTTTCCCACCCTCGGGCGAGGGCCCCTCCATGAACGGCGACCGTGTTTTCCACATCGGCGAGAAGGTCGTTTACCCCAACCACGGCGTCGGAATCATTGAACAAATCAGCAGCCGAAACATGGGAGCGACGATCGAGAAGTTCTACCTGCTGAAGATCGCGGCCAGCAGCTTAAAAGTGATGGTGCCGTTCGGCAACGTGTGCAGCGTCGGGATGCGTCCGGTGGTGCGCAATGGCGAAGTGGAGAAGATCGTGGATTACCTTTCCTCGGGCGAATGCATCAACGCAACCGATTGGAAAGACCGGTTTAAGGAGAATTCCGACCGCATGCGCACCGGGGCGCTCGCGGACGTGGCTGCGGTCTTGAAGAGCCTGCTCATCCTGGGACAGGCTAAGTCCCTTTCCTTCCGCGAAAAAAAGATGCTGGAGCGCGCCCGGTATCTGCTGGTCAGCGAAATCGCCATCTCGCGAAACTGCCAGGAGAGTCTGATCGAACAGGCTCTCACCAAGGCTCTGACGAAGTGCAATCTGCGCTTCCCGGAGATTAGCGAACTGGCCTCCTGACCGCGTTTCGCGGGCTCCCCCAAAGTGAATTTGGAGGCCGCTGTCATCCGCTCTCATATCGTAAAATCGGCGGTTTCGTCATTGAGAGGCGGCAATTTACGGTACGCCTCGATAATCTTGCCCGCTTCGGGCGCGTCTTCTTCGCGCACTAGAATGACCGTTCCACCAACGCCGGGAAACGCGTTCTGCACCGCATCGATGGATTTCAAATCCGAGTCGATGCCGGCAGATTCAAGCAAGCCCTGGACGACGATGGCTTCGTTTTCCTGCTCGCTGTCGAAAATCTTGACGAGTTTCTCGTTAGGCTCGGGTTGAGGCGAGGAGCTGGTCGGCTCTGGCATGCATCCTCCGTAAAACTGTCTGGCAACAGATTACGGCAGCTACTATACCTCTGTCTTGCGGATTACAAAGGTATATGCGCAAGGGAGGCTTGATTTTCGAACGGAAGCTGGCAGAATGGCGACTGGGGCGCAACGCGAGGGGCGTGGCCGACATCCAATTCCAAGAAGACGGGGTCAGTATGGACGTGCAACGGGCGAAACCACCAGGCGGAGAACACCAGGAACGCATGGAGGAGGCCCGAAGACTGCGGCGCCTGCAGGTGATGATGGGCATGGTGATGTCGGTGATCGGCCAGGACCCCGATCTGACGCTGGACGAGGCGGCGGAGATGGCCGCGAACGCCCGCCGCGCCGCTCTCAGCATGTTTCCCGGCAAAGAACTCGCCTACGATATGATCTACCGGCCGCGGTTGCAGCGGCTGATCAATGAACGTTTCCGGCTGCAGTAGGGACTTCGAAGTGCGGGTTGCTGGCTTACCAGTTAGGTCCTAACCCGCGTATCCGTCGTTGACAGTTGCTCGGGGCAGGTTAAGCTGGAGACGGCTCGAAAACGGGAGCCCCGAGGTCGTCTCATGAGGAAACTCGTGTGCAGCAGGCCGTTCTGCGTCGCGTTGCTGGTCTTGTTTTTCTGCGCCGTGGCACTCGCCCAGGATCCCACCAAGGTTGAGCCCACGCATTACAAGCTGGCTTTTGAGAATGAGTATGTGCAAGTGGTGAGCGTCCACTATGGACCGCATGAAAAGTCGGGCCTGCACGCGCATCCTGGAGGCGTGGTCGTCGTTCTCACCTCCGGGCACCTCAAGTTCACCGATGAAAATGGCAAGACGCAAGAGGTGTCTGCCAAGCCGGGCGAGTCCCGCTGGTTCCCGCCTTTCAAGCACAGGGTGGAAAACCTCGGCGCGACTTCCTACAACGCCGTCTATATCGGGATCAAGAACAAGCATCTCAACAACGAAGCCAGTCTAAAGGCTGGGCCATCGGAGATGGATGAGCGGACGAAGAAACTGGTGGCAGAGGCGCTTCTGGCCGCGATGAAGTGAGGATCTACTTCTCGATCCGCTGCAAGCGAAACAGCAGCGTGCCCCACCCCAACCTGGCGCGCATCTGCACCGGCGTGTGGCTTGCATCCTCCGAGTACCATACCCACACCTTGCCCTTGGACTGCAACGAGCCGGAGATGGCTTCGGCCGCAACCAGCACAGCCGGGAAGGTTCCGGCCGGCACTTTGATCTGGTCGCGCTTCTCCACCGTGGCGCGGACGATGGTCGTCTTCCCGTCACTGATCGGGAACTCGTAGCTGGCGCCCGGTTGCAAGGGCAGCGACTGTAAGTAGTAGAAGCCGGTGATGACGTCGGTGGCGCAGGCGGCAAGATCGTTTTCGACATGCTTGGTCTCGCCGGTCTTCAGGTTCTTCTCATCGAGCGCACTTTTCTTGTGCGCGTAATCGAAGTGGATGGAAGTCTCGCGCTTGTGGGTGCCTTCTTCGCTGTGCTTGAAGATCGAGAGCGAGCAGAACGTCTGGGGGGCAAAGCGCGATTCGAAGCGGTCGTGCACGGGAAAGACGATGTTGACGGCTCCCGAAGATTCGGCGGAGGCGGTGACTTTACGTTCGTTCCCGGCGGCTTCCATTCTTATGACCGCGGTTCCGGCGGTGATCAGATGCCACTCCGCTGCATACACGTAGCTCCGTCCGTCGGGAAAAGGGTAGTTGGGACGCGGCGGCGCGATTTGAACGGGAGCCGGGCCGATCGTTGTTATTGCCGTGGGCGGAGCTTGCTGCGCCGACACCGCCGCGATCAGGAGAATCGGGAAAAGCCGCACAAAGAGCGTCGGCAGGTTGCGAGAACAATTCCGCTTCGTATCAGGGCATCGCTTTAGCGATGCCGCAAATTCTTCGAAATCGGATACCCCTTTAGGGGCTGCGCGGCGGAAGTTCAGCACTATTTCTGCGGTCCTTGTACGGAGAAAGCTCCCGGCAGACTATCACACCAGCTTAGCGACCCACGAATCTTAACGACCCCGATCTTAACGCTCAAAGATCAGCTTGGCGACGAGGATGGCCAGCACGACCACGCAGCCAACGCTGGCCTCGTATTCGCGGTGCTTCCAGTAGCGTGCGGAGGAGTACGCGCTCTCCTGGTTGCCATAGGGTGTAAGCCGGGGCAACAGGCGGGGCACGTG
>JBGPFV010000280.1:0-4190 GCA_041483535.1 Terriglobia bacterium
GGCGGGCCGAGTCCGTGGCCTTGGGCGATTCCGCAGATAAAGCGCATGCGCCCGACCAAGGCTGCCCTGCGCGACCACTACGATCCGCAATTTCCCGACTTCAATACCGACTATCCCGACCAACTCCGGGCCGACGAATTTCTGCGCGAATTCGACGAGTTTGTGCAAGCGAAGGGAACCGCGAAGGAGCTTCCGCAGTTCACGCTCCTCTATCTCCCCGATGACCACACCGGAGGCACGCGCGCCGGCAAGCCCACGCCGCAGGCCTCCGTCGCCGATAACGATCTTGCCCTCGGACGCGTCGTCGATGCCGTTTCCCACAGTTCCTACTGGGACGACACTGCCATCTTCGTGGTCGAAGACGACGCCCAAAGTGGAGCCGATCACGTCGATGCCCATCGCTCCATCGCCTTGGTCATCAGCAAATATGCCCCGCGCGCGCAGCCAGCGTTGGTCGACCATAACTTCTACACCACGGTCAGCATGATCCACACCATGGAAGCTCTGCTTGGACTTCCCCCGATGAACCTGTTCGACGCGCACGCGCCGCTCATGGCACGGCTGTTCAAGGGCCCCGGAACGCAGCCGCCCTATCCGGTGGACGACGGGAATCTCCGCAGCGGACTCATCTATCGGACGAACGAGAGAAAAGCCGCGGGCGCGAAGGAATCGTCACAAATGAATTTTTCCAGGCCCGACGCGGCCGATGCCAGAAAGCTGAATGCGATCCTGTGGCGCAATGCTAAAGGCGCCGCGCCCCTGCCGGTGGCAAGCCATTCCCATTCCGAACCGTAGCCGTTTCGTCAGCGGGGGATGAAGCGATTTTGAGGTACTGAATTCAGCATGTAACCAGCGCAGGCCGGCCTGAAAAGGACACTAAGGGCGCTTCCTGTGAAAATAACGGGTAACTTTCCAGCTTGAGCCCGCGTCCAACTAAGTGGGAAACTCCGTCGAGCCCGCCTTGCGGTTCGGAGGTATAATTGTCTTAGTTGACCGGGTTTCCATGGGGTAGCCATATGTATCTCCGTAAATTGCTGATCTCCCTGAGTTTACTCGCGCTAATGGCGGTGCCCGCGCTGGCGCAGGAGCAAACTTCCCAAACTCCCAACCCGCAGCCGCAAGCCTCGCAACCGCAAACAGCACAGCCCCAAACCTCAACATCCAAGGATCAGACGGCCCAGGAGCAGACGGCTCAGAGCACCGCGCCGGCCGGCACGACGACCAGCCAGACACCGGCTCCCCCGTCGCAGGATCCCGGGCCAGGTGCGACCCCGACACCAGATTCTGCTTCGGGCAGTGGCGACTCTACCTCCACCGAGCCGCCTCCCATCCAGGAGCCCGACGACAGCAAGGTGAAGCACGACGGCAGTGAGAAGGATGTGGATGCCATCGGCAACCGCAAGGTTGGCGGACGTGGCCTGGGCAACTGGTACTCGCTCGAAACTGAAATTAAGGTGGGGCAGCAATATGCGATGCAGGTCGAGCAAAGTGTGAAGCTCGTCCAGGACCCGGTGGTTACCGAGTACGTCAACCGCATCGGTCAGAATCTGGTGCGCAACTCCGACGCCCAAGTGCCGTTTACCATCAAGGTGATCGACTCCGACGAAGTGAACGCGTTTGCGCTTCCCGGCGGATTCTTCTATGTGAACTCCGGCTTGATTCTGGCGGCGGATGAAGAGGCGGAACTGGCCGGCGTGATGGCGCATGAGATTGCGCACGTTTGCGCCCGCCACGGCATGCGTCAGATGACCCGAGCGAATTGGGCGCAAATCGGCACCATTCCTTTGATCTTCGTCGGAGGTGGCATAGGCTACGGAATCTACGAAGCCAGTGGCCTGGCCTTGCCGCTTACGTTCATGAAGTTCCAGCGTAATTTCGAGGCGGAGGCCGACTACCTCGGCCTGCAATACATGTACAAGACCGGATACGATCCGCAGGCTTTCGTCAGCTTCTTTGAAAAGCTGCAAGCGAAAGAGAAGAAGAAGCCGGGTACGCTCGCCAAGGCCTTTGCTTCGCACCCGCAGACACCCGACCGCATCGAGAAGTCGCAACAGGAGATCGCGACCATCCTCCCGGCGCGGGCGCAGTACGTCATTTCCACGTCGGAGTTTGACGATGTGAAATCGCGGCTGGCCATCATCGAGAACCGGCACAAGGTCATCGATGAAAAGGATGGGAGCAAGCCCAGCCTGCGGCGCACTTCAAGCAGCGATAAGACGTCCAGCGGTTCGGACAAGAGCGACGACGATCGGCCGACGCTGAAGCGCCGGGACGATAATCCGAGCCAGAATTAACCATTTTACGGGACAAAAAGAACCGGTGGGAAACCGCCGGTTTTTTATTGGTGTTTAAGTTGTACTTGTCATCCTGAGCGAAGCGAAGGACCTGCTTTCTTATCAGTGCACGAGACAGCAGATCCTTCGCTTCTCAGGATGACAAGTTGTTTATGTTGCGATCCCGCCTACGATCCCGCGGCCACCAACTTTACCGCGATGGTGGCGCCGTCCACTTCTCCGGTCACCTTTGCCTTGGCTCCCGCCAGATCGTTCAGCTTGTCGAGCGCGGCCTTGTCCGAGGTCTCGAGGGTGTAAACTTTGTCGCCGACCACGAGCGCGTACTTCGATCCATGCTGGATGCACGCGCGCGTGCAATCCGCGGCCTTGCCGGCCATTTGATGTTTCGCCCCGCACATGGCGTCGCTCACTTCGCCGGTCAAGGTCTGGCTCTTACCGGCAGCCAGCGCCGGAACCACCCCGAGCCCAACCAACATTTGTATTCCAAGAACCGCCGCCGCAATTCGCTTCATTTTCATTCTGTCCTTGATCTCCTGTGAAAAAGTGATGTTTCTCAAAGTGAAGACTCCACTGTCACTGTAAGATGCGCGTGAGCCCCCTAAGCTACAAGTATATTAGGTCTTTTGGGATCCGCGGTTCTCAGCGCTACTGCTGCTGGAAACGGATTTCCACGTCCACGGTCTTGTCCTTCGCGTCCAGCGATTCATGAATGCCGATAGCCCACTGGACGCCGCGAGGAACGAGCTGCCGCGCATCGTCCAGAAATTTCTTGGGGTAGTCGGCGTTGTAGGGCTGACCTTCGCGCAGAGCCCATGCTTCCTGCATGCGAGCTTTGGCTTGCGTGTCG
The DNA here is from genome assembly GCA_041483535.1 of Terriglobia bacterium. Taxonomy (GTDB): domain Bacteria; phylum Acidobacteriota; class Terriglobia; order Terriglobales; family Acidobacteriaceae; genus Acidiflorens. The sequence continues at coordinate 3,142 of JBGPFV010000280.1, forward strand.
AGGCCTGCGATCTCCAACTCTCCCATCTTGTATTGGTCGCCTTCGACGACGTTCAGATCGTAGCGAACGGTGCTTTTCTCGTCGTCCAACTGGGCGTCGGGCTTGATCTGGACCGTCATATAGCCGCGGCTGCGGTAAAGCTTGCCGACGGCCTCAAGGTCGCGGAGCAGCCGCACGGCGTCGGCGGCCTGGCCGCGCGGCATGTGGATGAGAGGCGCGACTTCGCTGGTCGGGATGGCAGAGTTGCCCTTCCAGTCGACGCTGGCAGCTACATATACCTTGCCCGGCGTCACCGGCACGATCGCATCCACTTGAAGCTCGGCGGAACCTTGCCCATCCTCCGCGGAAGGCGGGTGGGGCACAACGCGCGCGTCGGACGGCCCGAACACGGCCTTCAAATATCCGCTCTGCAGGTATACCGGCAGCAGGTCAAACTTCGCAACGGCGGCGAGAGCAGACCGTTCGTAGCTGGCTCCAATGGAGCGGCGCGCTGCGGTTGCGAGCAGAGCCGCCTGCTCGGGCGAGGCTCCCGGGAATTCGAAGGCGCGAATCCGGATGCCGACTTCCTCAACCCTATAATCCATGGCTCGCAGGGGTCCGGCCGACTCGTCTCCCTCGCGCAGGTAATTGACCCGTCCGGGAAGGCGCTTTTCGGTGAGGATGCCCTGCAGCGCCTCGGAAACTTCGTCTGGAAGATTGCCCGTGAGCGGCAATAACTGCTTGAACAGGGGAACGCGGCGTTCGACGGCTGTCCGCAGTTCATCGTCGGTAAACCAGACAAAGTTTTCGAATCGAGCGGGAACCAGCTTGCTCTTGTCGGTATCCGTGAGCTGCAGCTCGAGTTTCACGCCCGCGCTTGAAGAGGAATACGAATAGACGATGTCGCCGAATAAGCCGGAATCGCCCAGGCGTCGCACGGCTTCTTTGAAATCGCCGTCGCCGGCGTTCTGACCCATCTGCAGGCCGCTCGCGGCAAGAATCTCCTTGTCGGTATAGCGCGCCGTACCCGTGACTTTCACCGCGAAGAGCTTGCTGGCGGCGGCCGGGGA
>JBGPFV010000281.1:0-4159 GCA_041483535.1 Terriglobia bacterium
CCCGCGTCCATCGCCAGACAACTCGCGCCGGCGCGCACCATCGTCTCGATCGTCTTCACCCCAATCACCGGCACGTCAAACCGCGTGTCCTGCGCCGGCTTCGCGACCTTCACCACCGTCAGCGCGCGGCTCAGCGTCGAAACCTCGCCCTCCGGTTGCAATGCCACCGACCGCATCAGTGCGCCCGCCCGCTCGATCGTCGCATCCGTCCCTTCCATCGCTTCCACCGCCACGCACGCCGCTTCCGCGATCACCACCGTCTGTCCAATGTCGTACTCCGCCAGCCGCCGCGCCACCGAGCGTCCGTATTCGATGTTCTTGCGTTCCTGCTCGTTCGGAGCCCGCTTCGTGAGCACGCCCGTCTTCGCCAGCATCGGTTCCAGCAGCGCGGTCGAGTTCTCGAGCATGATGCCCTCATCCGCCAGCACTTTCGCCACCGCGCCCAGCAGCGAGTCCGTATTACGCGTGCCCAGCGAGAGCAGCAGTTTCGCCAGCCGCCAGTCCGGCTTGATCGCGGAAAAAATCTGCTTGTGCTTGACCTGCCCAGCCATGACAGCGCGGGTGACGCCCTCGGCTCTAAAAGTGTCGATCAGCTTGGATAGTTCGCCGAGGGACAGCCAGTGAACGGCGGCGGCTCCTTTCGATTCGATTTCAGGGAAGGTTTCTTCGCGAATAGCCACAACTACCACCTCAAACCCCTGAGCCCGCGCCGCATCCAGCACCAGAAAAGGAAACGTGCCATTGCCGGCGATCAAACCAAGACGTGTCATGAGCAAGAACGCCCGTCCATCCCAACTCCGAAGGGTGCCCCGTCCAAGCTTTGCTTGGGCGGGGGTGTTCGTCGGTCACTACCTCGACTGCGGATTGCTGGGGTACGACTACTTAATACGACTACTTAATCACTCCACGTTCTGAGGATTCAACGAAGCGGATGAGCATCTCAACATCTTCCCCGCCATCCGCCTCCGCTTTCAGCTTCTCCAACGCCTGCGACGTATTCAGCTTCGACGCCAGCAGCACCCGGTACGCATGATGAATTCTCCGAATCCGTTCTTTCGTGAATCCCCTCCGCTCCAAGCCCACGGCATTCACTCCATAGGCGCGGGTTCCGCGCTCGGCGGAGGTCTTCGAAAACGGCAGCACATCGCGCGTAATGGTAGTGCCGCCGCCAATAAAAGCATGCGTCCCAATGCGCACGAAGTGATGCACCGGGCACAGCGCCCCCACCGTAGCCCAGTCACCCACGGTGACGTGCCCGCCCAGTGTGGCTGCGTTCGCCAGGATGATGTGACTTCCAATCTGGCAATCGTGCGCAATGTGCGTATAGGCCATGATTAGATTATGGTCGCCGACTCGCGTGCATCCCCCGCCCTTCACCGTGCCCCGGTTGATGGTGACAAACTCGCGAATCACGTTGTGGCCGCCGATCTCCAGCCGTGTCGGCTCGCCCGCATAAGTAATGTCCTGCGGGGCCATGCCCATCGAAGTGAAAGGGAAGAAGCGGTTGTCCGCGCCGATTTTCGTAGGGCCTTCGATCGCGACGTGCGAAACCAGACGGCAGCCCTCACCCAATTCCACGTCGGGCCCAATCACGCAATAGGGTCCAATCTCGCACGACGGATGGATTTTGCTTTTCGAATCGACGATCGCCGTAGGATGAATGGACATCGTGAAATTTGTGATTGGTAATTGGAAATTTGTAATTTGAGTGGCGACTGTAGGTTTCAATCACAAATTACAAATCGGAAATTACAAATTCTCTTCCTCCGCCGCTCCCGCGCTGAGGCTCCGCGGCACCAACCGGCAAGTCACCGTCGCCTCGCATGCCACTTTGCCGTCCACGTAAGCCTTGCCTTCCAGACGCGCCGCCGTGACCCGCCAGGCCTTCACCGCCACTTCAATCCGCAACTGATCTCCCGGTACCACCGGACGCCGGAATCGCGCCTTCTCGATCCCGGTGAACACCATCAGCATCTCGTCGCGGTTCGGTACCTCGGTGAGCAGCAGCAACCCGCCCGCCTGCGCGATCGCTTCCACAATCAGCACACCCGGCATGATCGGCTTATCCGGAAAGTGCCCCTGAAAAAAAGGTTCGGTGATGCTCACGTTTTTCAACGCAACGATGCTCTTCATCCGCACCAGTTCGATCACCCGGTCGATCAAGAGAAAAGGATAGCGATGGGGCAGGATCTTGAAAATGTCGCCAATCTCCATGCCGGTGTTCGCCGCTGCCGGCGCTTCGGTTGCCGCCGCCTCCGTGGTCTGTTTGGTGTCAGTCATGCGATTTCGTTCAAGCCGAAGATTATACTGTAGCGCACGTCTATGCGAGGGACACGCCCCGCCGAGCGGAAACTCCTCAAGAATTCGCCCCTGCGCACTAACCGCGCCACTCTCCAAACCAGGTCCCTAACAACAACAAAGGACGCGGTTTACGGTCTCGATTCCAGGCCCAAAACAGGCCCTATTTGTGTTAAAATACCTACAGCTCTGGTGACGGCTAAATAGCAGAAAATTCAATAAGTTGAGGTCACCCAAGCACTCCCGGAATCGTCCCTCCAGCCAGGTGCCCGATCCGGCTTTTTGTACGGAGCAGAATGGCCACGAAAGAATTGCAGACAGAACTCGTCGACGCGAAAAACAAGAACGGCAGACCCAACGGCACGCAGAACGGCACCACACGCAACGGTGTTGCTGAGGTGAAGGGTGTCTCAGTCAATTCCGCCGTTGGTGAAGTGCAAGCGTACACGGCCGACTCCATCAAGGTCCTCGGCGGCATGGAAGCGGTGCGCAAACGTCCCGCCATGTATATCGGATCGACCGGCGAACTAGGTCTGCATCACCTGGTCTACGAAGTCGTGGACAATTCCGTCGACGAAGCGCTGGCCGGCCACGCCGACAAAATCGACGTCACCATCCACCTCGATAACTCCATCACCGTAGTCGACAACGGCCGCGGTATTCCCGTGGACAACATGGACATCGACGGCGAAAAAATTCCCGCCGCGCAGGTAGTAATGACCACGCTGCACGCGGGCGGCAAGTTCGACAGTAACTCCTACAAAGTTTCCGGAGGACTACACGGCGTAGGCGTGAGCTGCGTAAACGCGCTCAGCGAAGAACTGGAGTTGGAGATCTGGCGCGACGGCTTCACTTGGGAGCAGACGTACTCGAAAGGCGAGCCCACCAGCAAACTGAGGAAAACCGGCGCCGCCAAAATAAAGACAGGCACCAAGGTTCACTTCGTCCCCGACAAATCGATTTTCACCACCACCCTCGAATACAATTTCGACACACTCTCGCAGCGCCTGCGCGAACTGGCGTTTCTCAACAAGGGCCTGATTATCACGCTCACCGACGAGCGCCAGACCGACTCCAAGACCAACGAAGCCAAGCGTGCCGAGTTCAAGTACAACGGCGGCATCGCCGAATTCATCAAGCACCTCAACCGCGGCAAGCAAACGCTCCACGACAAGCCCATCTACATGGAAGCCGACAAGGACGACGTGCACATCGAAATCGGACTCCAGTACAACGACGCCTACTCGGAATCGGTTTTCAGTTTCGCCAACAACATCAACACCGTCGACGGAGGCACGCACCTTTCCGGCTTCCGCACCTCGCTGACCCGCACCATTAACTACGCCGGACAGCAGATGGGCCTGTTCAAAGACGTAAAAGAAAATCTAACCGGAGACGACGTCCGCGAGGGATTGGTTGCTGTGATCAGCGTCAAGTTGTCGCAGCCCCAGTTCGAAGGCCAGACCAAGGGCAAGTTGAACTCCGACATAGCGGGCATAGTGCAGGCCGTAGTCAACGAAAAGCTGGGAGCATTCTTCGAGCAGAACACCGCCGTGGCCCGCAAGATCATCAACAAGGCCATCGACGCCGCCCGCGCCCGCGAAGCCGCCCGCAAAGCCCGCGATCTGACCCGCCGCAAAGGCGCACTCGATGGCGGCGGACTCCCCGGCAAACTTGCCGACTGCTCCGAGAAAGATCCCAGCCGCTGCGAACTGTTTCTGGTCGAAGGCGAATCCGCCGGTGGCACCGCCAAACAGGGCCGGGACCGCCGCTTTCAGGCGATCCTGCCGCTGAAGGGAAAAATTCTCAACGTGGAGAAGGCGCGCTACGACAAGATGTTGGCACACGAAGAAATCCGGGC
>JBGPFV010000282.1:0-4134 GCA_041483535.1 Terriglobia bacterium
CCGTGCCTTCATTCACTCGAAAGGCGAAGCGCGCCACTTCCTCGAGCGAGTCGGGCGTGAACTCGAGTTTCACACCTTCGGTTTCCAGCAACGCGATGTATTGCCGGGTCAGCGAAGATTTCGGTTCGGTCAGGATGCGGACGAAGTCTTCCATGGTGAGCGACTGCAATTCCACGCGGATGGGGAAACGGCCTTGCAATTCGGGGATCAGGTCACTGGGCTTCGAGACGTGGAACGCGCCCGCGGCGATGAACAAGATGTGGTCGGTGCGGACCATGCCGTAACGCGTGTTGACAGTGGTGCCTTCGACGATGGGCAGGATGTCGCGCTGCACGCCTTCGCGCGAAACGTCCGGTCCATGGCCGCTTTCACGGCCGGCGATCTTGTCGATCTCGTCGAGGAAGATGATGCCGGAGTTTTCGACGCGATCGATGGCGGTGCGCGTGACCTGCTCCATATCGATCAGGCGCTGCTCTTCTTCCTGGATCAGGTACTCGAAAGCTTCGTTGACCTTCATCTTCCGTTTCTTGGTGCGCTGGCCGAAGATGTTGGGCAACATGTCTTTGATGTTGACGTCCATCTCCTCGACGCCCTGGTTGGAGATGATTTCGAACGACGGGAAATTGCGTTCGCGAGTTTCGATTTCAACGGTGCGGTCGTCGAGTTTGCCTTCGCGCAACTGCTGCCGAAGCTTCTCGCGGGTGCGACTGGAGGACTCGGTGAGGCTGGTGCTGCCGTCGATCACCACGCCACCGGTGGAACTGGAATCCGACGCACGCGGCGAGGTTGGGGGCAGAAGAATATCGAGCAGGCGCTCTTCCGCGTTAAGTTCCGCTTTATCCGCGACGTCTTCGAGTTTTTCTTCGCGGATCATTTCGATGGCGATCTCAACCAGGTCGCGGATCATGGACTCGACATCGCGGCCAACGTAGCCGACTTCCGTGAACTTGGAAGCTTCGACCTTGAGGAACGGCGAGTTAGCGAGCTTGGCGAGGCGGCGGGCGATTTCGGTTTTGCCGACGCCGGTGGGGCCGATCATGATGATGTTCTTGGGGATGACCTCTTCGGCCATTTCGGGCGCGAGCTTCTGCCGGCGCATGCGGTTGCGCAGGGCGATGGCGACGGCGCGCTTCGCGTCTTTTTGGCCGACAACGTATTTGTCGAGCTCAGCGACAATTTCGCGCGGCGTCAATTCGTCGAGCGTGACTAGCTCTTCTTCGGCGGTTCCGGGTAGGTAGATGGCCATAAAAAATCAGGTGTTAGGTCTCAGGTCTCAGGCGTCGGTCTTGGTTTTCCTAACACCTGACACCTGAGACCTGAGACCTCAACTCACAGTTCCTCAATCGTTACCTTGTCATTGGTATAGATGCACATCCGGCCGGCAATCTTCATTGCTTCTTCGGCAATTTCTCGCGGCGAGAGCTGGGTGTGATCGGCCAGGGCCTGTGCCGCTGCCTGGGCGAACGGGCCGCCGGAGCCGATGGCCGCAATGCCGGTATCGGGCTCGATCACGTCTCCCTGTCCGCTGAGCAGGAATGTAGCATCCTTGTCGGAAACCAGCAGCAGGGCTTCCAGATGGCGCAGAAATTTGTCGGTGCGCCAGTCTTTCGCCAGTTCGACGGCGGCGCGGCCGAGGTTGCCGTGATACTGCTCCAGTTTGGCCTCGAAACGGCTGAACAGGGTGAAAGCGTCGGCGGTCGAACCGGCAAATCCGGCGAGAATTTTGTCTTGATAAAGGCGGCGAATCTTCTTCGCTCCGTGCTTGATGATGGATTCGCCGAGCGTGACCTGTCCGTCGCCGGCCATGACGACTTTGTCGTTGCGGCGGACGCAGAGGACGGTGGTGGAGCGAATTCTACGGGGAGCCGGGGCTTCGGTGGTGCTTTCGGCTGCCACCGCTAACAGTCTGTTCTTCTTCATGAGAGCAATTTTTGATTATACAGCCCATCGCGATGGAGGCGCGGGCGCCCCGCCCGTGCTGGACGACTCCAAACCTTCGATCCAGATCCAGCGATATTCGGCCGATGTGCTCACCAACCCCACTCGCACAGGATTGGCGATCATGTATTCGATCTTCGCGTCCAACGCCTCCTCTCGTCGGAGCGCCCTGTCAAACGATTCCTCTTGCCATACGCGTCCAACGTGCCCTGTTTGTTTGTTAATCCGGTGTGCCGAGACGCTTTTGATCTCCTGCATGATCTCTGGAATGCTGAAGGTGCCGCGCGGATCCCATCTCGGCGTGAAGGCGAGATGAACGTGATCGGGCATCACGACGAGGGCATGGAGCTCAAAACGGTGTCCGTCTCCACGAAGGCAGGTCTCCATAACGATGTCGCGCGCAAGGTTTGGAAGGATCCAGCGTTTTGAGGTGCTGAAGGTGATGAAGAAGATCTTGTTGTCGGGCTGAAGGTGAGGAAGTTTGCGGCGGTAGTCATAGCTGCGTTGCATTGGGATGTCATAACAAGACTTGGCGGCGAATGCGGTGATCGCTCGCATACGCAGTTTGTGATGAATCGGCGGTGGACGGGCGGGGCGCCCGTCTCTCCATCATTTAGAATTCAATCAGCGTATTTGGAGCCATTCTCTTTTGTCGTTTCTGGACGAATTAAATCCGCAACAACGCGAAGCGGTCGAGGCTACCGAGGGTCCGGTCCTCATTCTGGCCGGGGCGGGGAGCGGGAAGACGCGCGTCATTACCTTCCGCATTGCTTATTTGATCGAGAAGATGGGCGTGATGCCGGAGTCGATCCTGGCGGTTACGTTCACTAACAAGGCAGCCGCCGAGATGGCCGAGCGCGTGGAAAAGCTGGTGGGAGGCCTCAGCGTTGCCAAGCCGGTGATTTCTACGTTCCATTCTTTTTGCGTGCGCGTGCTGCGGCGGGATATTGAGGCTTTGCGGATTCCCTCCACCGTGCCGGGACAGCCGCCGATCGGGCTCACGAAGAATTTCGTCATCTACGACGAGAGCGATCAGCAGCAAGTCGTCAAGGGCGTCATGCGGCGACTGGGGCTGGACGACAAGCAACTGACGCCGCGCAATGTGTTGTCGCGGATCTCCTGGGCGAAGAATCACATGCTCGATCCGCAGGAAATCTACCTGCAATCGGGGGATCCGAAGACCGAAAAAATTGCGCATATTTTCGAGGAGTACCGTAAGGAACTGCGCAAGGCGAATGCCATGGACTTCGACGACCTGTTGCTCGAAGCCATGCGGCTGCTGAAGTCGGTGGCGGCGGTGCGCGAATATTACAACCGGCGATTCCAATATTTATTGGTCGATGAATATCAGGACACGAACCGTCCGCAGTACGAACTGATGCGGTTGCTGGCGGGTGACGGGCACAACGTCTGCGCGGTCGGCGATGAAGATCAGTCGATTTACTCGTGGCGCGGGGCCGACATTCGCAACATTCTGGAGTTTGAGGCCGATTTTCCGGAGGCGAAAATCGTGCGGCTGGAGGAGAACTACCGCTCGACGCAAAACATTCTGGAAGCGGCGTCGGCGGTGGTCCGGAACAACGTCCGGCGCAAGGGCAAGAACCTGTGGACGTCACGGCAGGGCGGGGCGAAGATCGGCTACTACGAAGCTCCGGACGGGGAGAACGAGGCGCTGTTTGCGGCCGATACGATCAACCGCTACGTGCGGCAGGCAGGCGAAAACGGCGAAACGGCGCGCGCGGCGGTGCTCTACCGGACCAACTCGCAATCGCGGCTGTTCGAAGAGGCGATGCGGCGCTATCAGTTGAAGTATCACGTGGTGGGCGGGTTCTCGTTCTATGAGCGCGCCGAGATTAAGGATCTGATCTCGTACTTGAAGCTTATCCAGAACCCGGATGATTCGGTTTCGCTGCTGCGCGTGATCAATACGCCGGTGCGCGGGATTGGCAAGACGACTCTCGAGACGATGGAGCGGCTCGCGCTTGAAACTGGATTGTCGATGTGGGGAGCGGTGGGTGAGGCGGCGACGCGGCAGTTGTTGCCGGCACGGGCGTTGGCGGCGTTGAAGAGCTTCCGTACGCTGATTGAGGATGGGCGCGCGATGCTGGCGGGGACGTTTGCGGAGCGGGTGGAGGAGACGGCTGGGGCGTCCGACGAGAGCGCTGCCGAGCTGCGCTCGGCTTGGACGGGCGAGGC
>JBGPFV010000283.1:0-4133 GCA_041483535.1 Terriglobia bacterium
CCCTCTGCGCTGGCGTGCAAATTTACGGCGCGAAAGCCCCGCTGCTTCAGCCACTCCAGGATCGTCACCATGACTTGCCGCGCGATTCCCCGCTTCCGAAACTCCGGCTCGGTGTAGACATTTAAGATCACCGCCCGCTCGGTGCATGGGTCTTTGGGATTCGCCGGCCACGGACCGAGCAGCACCCCACCGCCGCCAGCGACGCGACCCGAGCCATCCAGCGCGAGCCAATGGCGATACGAGCCATCGGCCAGAGCCCGAGCCAGCCACGGGCGCGCAACTTCCACCATCCGATCAAGTTCCTCGACGGTACCCTCCCCCATGTCGCGAAACATCGACCGCCGGTGATGGAGGATGATCGCCGACTCGCCCGGCGTTGCCTCTCGGATCGAGATGTCAGTGAGCGTCATGATCGCGCCGTGTCTCCCAGGCTCTCAAAAGGTACAATAAAACCGACGCCGGTCGCAGCCGAGGCTAACTGGATTTCATGTACGAAGTAACCGTCGAAGACACATTCGCCGCGGGGCACTACCTGCGCAACTATAAGGGCAAGTGCGAGAACCCGCACGGTCACAATTATAAGATTCGTGTGACCCTCGCCGGCGCGGAACTCGACAAGGCCGGCCTGCTGCTCGACTTCAAAGACCTGAAAGAAGTCATGAAGCACGCCATCGATCGTCTCGACCATCGGATGATCAACGACATCGAGCCCTTCACCGTCCTCAACCCCTCGGCCGAGAATCTCGCGAAGTATTTCTACGATGAGACCAACACGCGCTTAAGCACGGTGACCAACGGCCGGGTGAGAGTGAAGGACGTCACCGTGTTTGAGACCGACACCACCACGGCGCGATACAGCGAGTGAAAATCATTGAGACTTTGAATCACTTAGCCATTGAATCATTGGAGGGCTTCTGCCTTTGAATTTCATTGATTCAATGACTAAATGATTCAATGATTCAATCGGTTTGCTTCCATGCAAGTAACCGAAATCTACAAGTCGCTCCAGGGCGAATCGACGTATTCGGGCCTGTCCTGCGTCTTCGTGCGCCTTACTGGATGCAACCTGCGCTGCTCCTGGTGCGACAGCGAGTTCAGTTTTTCGGGTGGGCAAAAGATGGAGCTGCAAGAAGTGCTCACCGAAGTCGCTCGCCTCAGCCCCAGCGGCGGACTAGTCGAGATTACCGGCGGCGAACCCATGTTGCAGGAGCGTGAAGTCATCCCGCTGATGGAGCAACTTCTCGACGCCGACTACCAGGTGTTGCTCGAAACCAGCGGCGAACGCCCGCTGGCGCGGGTTCCGAAACAGGTCATCAAGATCGTCGACGTCAAGTGTCCGCACTCCGGCGAACCCAACACTTTCGCGCTCGAGAATCTGAAGGCGCTGCGGCCGCACGATGAACTTAAGTTCGTTTTGACCGACCGCGCCGACTACGAATTCGCCCGCGACTTCGTCCTGCATCACGAGCTGGCCGAGCGCGTGCACGCCATCTTATTTTCGCCCGCATTCGCAAAGACGGCATCCGGCTCGCGCGACACTTCGCATTGTCCACTCGACCCGCAAGAACTCGCCCGGTGGATCCTCGCCGACAACGTTCCCGCGCGGCTCAGCCTGCAAATCCACAAACTGATCTGGGATCCCGCCGCCAAGGGCGTGTAGCCAGGCCCGTGTGGTGACGGGGCTCTGCCCCGTCCGGGGCGGGGCGAAGCCCCGCCCCCACACAGGCAGATGCAAACCCTACGCCGTCCGCGCCCGCACCCGGTTCTCCGCGCGCAGGTGCGCCACCACCAGGCGTATGTCTTCGAAGCTGACATAGGGCGGCACCGCCTCTTTGATGTCTCTCAGCCGCTCGATCCCCTGCTTCAGGCAAGCCGCCTCAATCAGCGGCTGTGCGTCCGGCGAAATCCATTTCGCATCCAATTTCACCTGCCCCGTCTCGATCAGGTTCGCCACCGTGCAAACAACGGTCGAAATCTGCCGCGCGCGCATGCGGGCAATCTCCTCAAAGTTGCGTCCTTCGTTCAAAAGCCGAAGCGTCTGTTCCGCCGGAGTCGACTCCCTGTCTGCCGTTGGCGTGGCGCGGGCTCCGGCGCCAAAGTTCCGCAACGCCTGAAGAATCTCCGCGCCATACACATCTGCTTTCTTTTCGCCAATTCCCGGTACTTGTTTCAACTCCGCAAAATTTGTCGGACGCCGCCGGCACAATTCCTCCAGCGTGCTGTCGTGCAAGATGATGTACGCGGGCACTTTGTTCTCCCGCGCCATGGTTCGCCGCCATTCGCGCAGGTACTCCGCCAGCGCTGGATTGGCCTCCGCCGGCGCCGCATCCCGTACCCGCGGTTTTTCGGACGCCAGCTTCGGAGTATAAAAAGGCGGGAAGGAGGTGGACGAAGCAGCCGTTTTCCGCGTCGCAACTTCCGGCAAACCAGCGCGCACAATCTCCTTGCTCAGCCACTCCGGCTGGGTGCCGCAATTGTCGCATCCGCCGCAACTCTGCCAATTCGGAGTCTCTCCGAAGTGCAGGCAAATCTGCCGCTGGCGGCAGCCGTGAGAATCCGCGAACCGGCTGATCACGCGTTTGCGCTCGGAGGCGCGCGCGCGCTCCGCGTCATCGGAAATCTTGTTGATGAAGTAGGTCAGCAGAATGTGGTCCCGTTTCTGCCAGAGAAGCACGCAGTCCGCCGGCCGTCCATCCCGCCCCGCGCGCCCAGCCTCCTGGTAGTACTGCTCGATCGACTGCGGCAGCGACAGGTGAATCACCGCCCGCACCGCGGGTTTGTTGATGCCGAGCCCGAACGCAATCGTTCCCACCAGCACCCGCACTTCATCCGACATCCAGCGTTCCTGATTCTGCCGCCGCATGGGCGCTTCCATCTTGGCGTGATAAGGAATCGCCGCAATCCCGCTCTCCTCCAGGTATTCGACCGTCTCCTCCACCCGGCGAATGGTGGGCGAATACACGATCACGCTCTCGCCCGCGTAGTGCCGCAACGCTCGGCTAAGCAACTCCAACTGTGTTCGCGCTTCGCACTCGTGCACCACGTAGCGCAAATTCTTGCGATGGAAGCTGGCGATGTAAAGATGGGGATCGCGCATCTGCAACTGCTTCAGAATGTCGTGCCGCACCTGCCGCGTCGCACTGGCCGTGAACGCCGCAATCGGAAGCTTCGGAAAGCGCTCCCGCAGCCGGCTCAGTTGGCGGTATTCAGGTCGAAACTCGTGTCCCCACTCGGAAATGCAGTGCGCTTCGTCCACCGCAAAGTAACCCACCGGCACTTTGGCCAGCCAATCGAAGGTGTTTTCCGCGGCCAGCCGTTCCGGTGAAAGATAAAGCAGGCGGTATTCCCCGCGCGCCGCTTTCTCCATCACCTGGCGCCGCTCCGACGAATTCTGAAAACTATTGATCGCCGCCGCCGGAATCCCGATCTGCGCCAGTTGCGCCGCCTGGTCCTGCATCAGCGCGATCAGCGGAGAAACCACCACCGCCGTCTTGCCTGAAATCACCGCCGGAAGCTGGTAGCAGAGCGACTTGCCGCCCCCGGTCGGCATCACCACACAGGTGTCGTGCGCGGCCAGCAGACTGCGGATAACATTCTCCTGCTTGGGGCGAAACTCGTGATATCCCCAATAGCGCCGCAGCGCTTCCGCAAGATTTGGAACATCAGACATTCTTCGGCAGTATAGCCTTAGACCGGTTGGCGAAGTCTGTGAGCGCTCGACACCAGATTTGTGATGAATCACGTGGGGGCGGATGCATTCCTTCGACTTCGCTCAGAACCCGTCCGGCAGCGCGGAAGATTCAAGGTCGGGAAAAGATGACTGCACAAACGAGCGAGAAGAAGCGGCTAGTCCTCGGCGTAATCTCCGATACCCTCGGCCGGTTGCGGCCCGAGGCTGCCTGGGCCCTGCGCGGATCCGACCTCATTATTCATGCCGGCGACATCGGCGCCCCCGAAATCCTGCAAGCACTCGCGCAAATCGCGCCCGTATTCGCGATCCGCGGTAACGTCGACACTGACCCCTGGGCGCACGCCTTGCCTGAAACCGAAGTGGTGGAAGCGGGTGGCGTGTCCATCTACATTCTGCATGATCTCGGCCAACTCGACTTGAAGCCGGAAGCTGCCGGATTCCG
>JBGPFV010000284.1:0-4120 GCA_041483535.1 Terriglobia bacterium
CGCATGTCGGAGAGCGTCGCGAACTGGCTTTCGGCCCGGGTTCCGCGCGAAGCGCGCGTGGCGATTCTGGCGGCAAACCATCCGCGGTGGGTGGCGGCATATTTAGGGATCATCGCTGCCGGCCGAACCGCGGTTCCACTCGACACCGCTTTCCACTCCGATCAGGTGAAAAGGTTATTGATCGACAGCGGAGCTTTGCTGCTGTTCTGCGACGTTAAACATCTTTCCGTCGCGGTGGAGGCCGTTGCGGAGCTCAACGTGGGTTTGGTCATGACTTCGGCGGCGGCGGAGCGGGTGGAGACGACCGCGACCACCTCGAATCCCACTCATCGCACAGAACGCGATGAGTGGGGCACCCAGGGTTTGACTCCGCCCAGCAAAGACCAGTTCGCCGCCGATCTCGATTCCATCTTCGCCGCTGGCCCCGCCGGCTTCCAGTCTATCGTCCCCGCCGAAGACGACCTGGCCGCGCTGCTCTACACTTCGGGCACCACCGCCGATCCCAAGGGTGTGATGCTCACCCACGCCAACCTCGTTGGGGAAGCGAATTCGGTGTTCGCGGTCATCAAGATTGGTCCTGAGGATGCCCTGCTCGGAATCCTCCCGATGTTTCACGTGCTCGCGCAGATGGCGAACCTTTTCCTGCCTCTGTTCAACGGCGCGCGCGTCGTCTACCTGGAAACGCTGAACACCACCGAATTGCTGCGCGCTCTGCGGGAACGCCACATCACCACCTTTTGTGTTGTGCCGCAGTTTTACTACCTGATCCACGAAAAGATTTTCAAAGAGCTAAACAAACGCGGCCCGTTCACCCTCCGACTGGTGCGCACGCTGATGGCGCTCAACCGCGGGTTGCGCCGAGTTGGCGTCAACGCCGGCAAACTTTTCTTCGGAAAGATTCACGCCACCTTCGGCGCTCGCATGCGTTATCTGGTGACCGGCGGTTCACGATTCGATCCCGCCATCGCCCGCGACTTTTACTCTTTTGGCATCGACGTTCTGAACGCCTACGGCCTGACCGAAACCACCGGCGGCGCCTTCATCAATCTTCCGGGGCACATTGTATTTGGCTCGGTCGGACGGCCATTTCCTGGCGTCGAAGCCAAGATCGTGGACCCGAAACCGGTGGAAGACGGCGCGCCGCCAGCGGGCGAGATTGCGATCCGCGGCGCCATCGTGATGAAAGGATATTGGAATCGCCCCGAGGCCACGGCCGAGGTGCTTCGCGACGGCTGGTTCTACACCGGCGATCTCGGCTACTTCGATTCCCGCGGCAATCTTTTCATCACCGGACGGCGCAAGGAAGTCATCGTGCTCGCCAATGGAAAGAACGTGTATCCCGAAGAGATCGAGGCGCACTATCTTCAGGCGCAGTACGTCAAAGAACTTTGCGTGATGGCGCTGGAGGCGCGTCCGGGAGATCCGATGTCCGAACGGCTGCACGCCGTGGTTGTGCCTAACTTTGAACGGCTGCGCGAGCGCAAGATCGTCAACACTAAGGAGGCGATCCGCTTCGACATTGAAGCGCTCTCCCACAAGATCGCTTCCACCAAACGGTTGGGCAGTTATGACCTCTGGCAGGAGGACCTGCCGCGCACGACCACGCGCAAGCTCAAGCGCTTCCAGATTGAGAAGAAGGTTCGAGAACTACAACAGAGCGGCGGCGGCGATTCGGACGCGGGCGCGGGGAAGCCGCTAGCCCCACTCAGCAACGACGAGCAACAGTGGCTGGAGCGCGAGGATGTAATGCGCGCCCTTGCCATCGTTCGGGATTCGTCGCGCGCTCCCCTCGATGCCCTTCGTCCCACCCACAATCTGGAGCTCGATTTGGGCCTCGATTCCATGCAGCGCATCGAATTGCTGACCGCACTCGAGCAACAACTTGGCGGCGATGTGCCCGAGTCGCAGTTGGGGGAAATTTATTCGGTGCGCGACCTGGTCGATGCCGTGGTGGCGAGCGCGGGCCGCGGCGAGGGCCAGGCCAGCGCGGCTGCACCGCCCTGGTCCACAATTTTGAGCGAGCCCGTGAGCGATCCCGAGGTCCTCGCACTGGCACGCCATAATACCTTCGCCGAAATCTTTTTCTTTCTGCTGGGCAAGCTGATTTATCTTTTCGCCCTCGACCGCTTTCACCTCAAAACCCGCGGACTGGAAAATCTGCCCGAAAAAGGTCCGTACCTGCTCTGCTCGAATCACCAGAGCTATATCGATCCACTGGTGATGGTGGGAGCCCTGCCGTATCGCCTGTTCCGCGATACCTTTGCGCTGGGCACGAGCGACATTTTTGGCAAGGGATTCATGCGGCGGCTGGCGCGATGGATTCGCGTCGCCGTCCTCGATCCCGACGCCAACCTGGTGCCGGCTATGCGCGCCGGAGCGTTCGGCCTCAGCCGGGGACATATTCTTGTTCTGTATCCCGAGGGCGAGCGCACCAACGACGGCAACCCGAGAATATTCCGCAAGGGCGCGGCGATTCTCTCCCTGCACACGCAAGCTCCGATTGTCCCGGTCGCGATCGAGGGCTTCTACGAAGCCTGGCCGCGCCACAAAAAGTTTCCCAGATTCACCGCTCTGCAAATGGTATTCGGCAAGCCGATTCCACCCCCGCCGCTCCGTGAGGCCAGTGAGGCGGCGTATGAACGGCTTACGTCCGAATTGAAATCCAGAGTGGTGGCGATGTGGCAGGAATTGAGAGAAAAAGAGTTGCGCGAAAAAGAATTGCCGGGAAAACACGCGCGCGGGCCGGAATCCGATTCCGAATCTAAGGCAAAGAGTGCGGCGCTGGTTGAAACCCGTTAACTTTGCAATCCCGCGATCTTACGCCCCTGCGCCTTGAGCCCGCTCGCCCATGGCTTTCGCAAAGGCATCTACCACTCCGCTGTGGAATTTCTTGCCCGATCCGGCGAGAATCTCCGCCTCGGCTTGGTCCGGCGACAGAGCTTTGCCACCGTCGCCGCTGATCAACTTTTGATATGCATCCGCCACCGCCAGAATATGCGCTTCGATCGGAACGTTAACCGAGCGCGCTCCTTGTTCCTGCAAGATCTGCTGCGCGACGATGATCGGAATCACGCGCCGCAGCGAGTTTCCGACGGCTTGGGTGCGCGCATCGGTCTTGTGAGGCTTGCGGAAGCTCGCGACGACTTCGTCACGGCTCATATCGGCGGCCTTGTACAGAATGTCGTTGGTGATGCCGATCTTGCTCAGATCCCGCAGCAACACCGCCGACCGCAGCAGGTCGACGCGATCCGAACCCAGCCCCATCGCCTCCGCCGTTCTGGTCGAAGCCTCCACCAACCGCTGGTTTGCACCTACGCCAAGTTTCTCGTTGGCCATGAAGTGTTGCAGCACCAGCAGCAACCCGCTGAAACTTTCGCGGACGTCGGTGGTCATCGCCTGCTTGCGCTCATAGAGCGTGCCCATGACGTAGCCGACCACGACCAACACTCCCGCCCAGATGGCAAAGTTGAACACTCGCTCCCCAGGCAACGACAGCACACGGTGCGCCGGCATCAGCTTGTTCAGGAAGTCCAGCAGCACGACCAGGAAGACGCAGGCGAACGCGGTGAGGGTCGCGTGCCGGCGTCCGAAGTGGTACGCCGAATACAAAGTCGGCAAAAAGTAAAAGCACAGCGCCATGGGCAGCGACTGGGCGAAGAATTGCACCAGCGCGGCAATCAAGAACAGCGATAGCAGCAGGACACTTTCCTTGGCAATTTTACTCATCGTCGATTTCCAGCGTTCCGCTCGTCCACCCTTTGAGGTTCAATTTAAAAAGGGCGCTATGACGCGAGCAAGGAACCGCCTCCTGTCATGTTGGAGCAACACCGCCCCCGCGCAAAGTTACCGGGGTAATCAGGTTGTTTTCACATGGGAACGGCGGAAAATATCAGGACCGGGACGCAATCCAGGCAACCAGCAAACTGTAGGCCTACGGCAGAAAAATATGGATCAACCAGAAGGTGGCGGCGGCCATGAGCGCCGCGGCGGGAATGGTGATCAGCCACGCCCACACAATTCGCGTGGCCACACCCCAGCGCACGGCCGACAGCCGGCGGACCGCGCCCACGCCCACAATGGCCCCGGTAATGGTGTGGGTCGTGCTGACGGGAATTCCGGC
>JBGPFV010000285.1:0-4120 GCA_041483535.1 Terriglobia bacterium
AGAAGCGGTTCGACACTGGCGCTTTCGGCCGCACTACAAAAATGGCGCACCTATTGAAACGGAAGCTCGTGTCGTAGTGAACTTCACGATTTCCACGCGGTAGGCTCTGGCCGTGGCGGTCTCGTCGAGGAGAGGTCCAACCCCCAGCGGTGTTACAAGGGTGGCTGCCCCAGTCCGCTGAGCAGCATCGTCAGCGCCAACGGAACCATGCACTTTACCGGCCAGGTCCGCGACCAGGCCGGCAATCTCAGCGTACTGGTCAAGCGCGACCTGATGCTCGATAACGTGGCGCCAGTCATCACCCGGACTTCGGCGGGCGATACGACCAAGCTGCAAGCGGTGGCAGGCACGCCGAGGGGGGAGGAAGTTACTGAAAGATTTGGTGGACCTGGTCGGGATCGAACCGACGACCTCTTCCATGCCATGGAAGCGCGCTCCCAGCTGCGCCACAGGCCCACTGTTTTCATTCTCGCTTAGCTCGGCCGCGGCGTCAAACTCGACTAGGGCAGCGAACCTCAACTAGGATAGAGTTGAAAAACCACACGGAGACAACTGGAGCCCCATGTTGAACTCGCGGAACATTCTGATTCGGTCACTTCTCGGTCTCATACTCCTGGTCATGCGGTTGACGGTGCTGGCGTCGGGCGCGCAGGAGTCAACGGGCGCGGTACCCGGCGGACAACCGCCGGTGGCTTACGCTTCGGTCAGCGAATTGAACGGCATCCTTTCGCAATTGCAGCAGACCGCGAAGAACATGCAATCCGACCTGGGAAACACACGCATCGAGAAATGGAAGACCGACGGCGCGACCAAACGGCAAACCCTGGCGAACGTGGAGTCGATTCAGCGCAACTTGCAGTCGGCGCTGCCGGAAACGATCGCGCAATTGAACAACGCGCCGGAAGACCTGGAAGCGAGTTTCAAACTCTACCGCAACCTGGTCGTGCTCTATGACTACTTTGGCTCGGTGGTGAACATGGCGGGAGCCTTGGGATCCAAAGACGAGTTCCAGAGCCTGGACAACGACCTGACCGGATTAGAGAGCGCACGTCGTGAGTTTGCCGTGCGCATGCAGAAATTGGCAGCGAGCAAGGAAGCGGAATTGACGCGTTTACGCGCGCAGATCAAGACGCTAACCGCGGCGCCACCTCCGCCGCCCAAGAAAATCGTTGTGGACGACACCGCGCCTCCGAAGAAGCCAGTGAAAAAGAAGGTTACGAAGCCGAAACCGCCGGCGACACCTGCGAACACCCCGCCCAGTGCTGCGCCGACAAAGTGACCGCCCGCGTACGACCCGATCCCACTCCGGGGTTGGCTGTCCAGCGGCCCGCTTCTCGAAAAAGCGCGAGAAACGGGGCACCCAATTTTTCGTTTCTCTGCCCAATTTACTGCAAATACAAGACTTGCTACTGGAACTCTTCGGGCGCCTTCGGAGTCTAAGTGATTAAGCGGGAATGATCGTCGGGAGTGGTTTCGGTATCGGTGAAGATTCCCGCCGCTGGGGCTCGAGTCACTCTATAATTGGGGGCAACGCCAACATGGCGGGAGCTACGACATTGGGCGATCTTGCCAGCGCTATCGGGACCCGAACTGAGGAATCCGCCGTCATCGCTGAACTGAAGGCGGGTTCGGAACAGGCATACGCCTGGCTGATCGGCGAGTTTCACCAGCCGATTTACAGCCTCATCTGCCGGATGGTGAACGACCCGTCGGACGCGGCGGACACGACGCAAGACGTGTTTCTGAAAGTCTTCCGCGGCATGAAGCATTTCCACGGCGAGTCGTGCCTGAAGACTTGGATTTACCGCATCGCGCTGCACGAAGCCGCCAATCGGAAGCGTTGGTGGTTCCGGCACAAGGTGCAGGAAACGCCGCTTGAGCCCATGGTGGCAGGCGGATGGGAATTTTCCGGAGAATTTTCGGGAGAAGACCGGCTGGTCGATCCCGGCGAGTCGCCGTTTGAAAAGTTCGCGCATACCGAGGTGCGCGCAGCGGTGGATCAGGCGTTGCAACAGGTGCCCGAACCGTATCGGACGGCGTTGATCCTGCGCGACCTGGAAGAAATGTCGTACGAGGAGATTGCGGAGGTTTTGGCGATTTCACTGGGCACGGTGAAGTCGCGCATCACGCGGGGGCGCGACGCGCTGCGCAAGAAACTAGCAGGATATGTCCGGGAAGTGGGTCCGGAGCTAGGGCTGCTCGCTCCTGCCGATGGGGCTGCACCAGGTTCGCGGGAAGGTTTGCGTGGGGGCAGAGAGGTTGAAGTTGAGGTGACGCCATGAAGAACGCTGCGATGAAATGCGCTGAGATCAAAAAATTGTTCTCGCCGTATCTCGACGGGCAGGTGAGCGGAACCGAGATGCGCGCGCTCACGCGCCATGTGGAACAATGCGCGGGCTGCGCGCGGGAATATGCCGCGATGCAGCGCACGCAACAGCTGCTGGCCAGTCTGGGCCGGAAGAAGGCTCCGGCGGACCTGGCCTTGAAGTTGCGCGTCGCGATTTCGCGCGAGGCAGCGCAAGCGCGTCGTCCGCGGTATGAAGGTGTGCTGGTCAGACTGGAAAATACGCTCAACGCGTTCATGGTGCCGGCGACGGCGGGGCTGGTCAGCGCGGTGTTGTTCTTCGGACTGCTGCTGGGCTTCTTTGCCTTGCCCGCACAACTGCGGGCGAGCAGTGGAGACGTTCCGCTCATGCTCTATACCGGGCCTCAACTCGAACGGTCGGCGTTTGGCACGTCGCTGGGCAGCATGGGAGACGAGGCGTTGGTGATTGAAGCTTATGTGGATGCCAATGGCCGCGTGGAGGACTATCGCATCCTGTCGCAACCGGACGAAGCGCAGGCGGTGCTGCCGCAGTTGAAGAACCTGCTGATTTTCACGACCTTCCGTCCGGCGCTTTCCATGGGACGGCCCACGACGGGAACGGCGGTGCTGTCGTTTTCGAAGATCAGCGTGAAGGGATAGCTGGTGTAGAGACGCGGCTTGCCGCGTCTCCCGCGTTCAGGAAAAAGACGGGGCAAGCCCCGTCTCTACATTCCGGTTTTATCATTCCTCCCGGTTTGACCGCGAATTGACCAGTTCGTACACTACTTCTAGCTCATCCGTCTATGCTTGAACTCCGCAGGGAATTCCCGGGACAACGCATTCGCCTTGCGTTTCGCCTGACGTTCGCGCTCAGCCTGGCGATCGTGTTGGCGGCGGCGCCCAGTTGGGCGCAGAACCGGCCCCAGGTGTCGCTGGAAACCAGCGAAACGCTGTTTACGGTGCTGGCCGCCATCAATACGTGCGGTTATGACCAGGAGCTGAATGCTTCCGACCCGCTTCGGGCACAGATTCGGTCGGAAGTTGCCAAGGCGGTGGAGAATACCGCCGGCGCTTCGGATACGATCGCTCCCATGTGCGCCTTCTACCGTCAGCACCAGGCGGTGGATCCAGCGCGCGACTTGTCGCAGTACGTATCGCTGGCGCTCTATCTGGAGGAACCGCCGGCATTCACCCCGAAAGTGAAGCAGGCGGAATTGCCGCCGGATGCGGCGCCCTTGGCGGAGATGGTGCCGCTGATGCAGGCCTTCTACCAGAAGATCGGCTTGCACGCGATGTGGGAGCGGAACCGCGCTCGCTATGCGGAATTGACCGGCATCTATCACGATCCGCTGGCGAAGATGACGTTTGACACCGAGATTTATCTGAAGATGCCGTCGGCGGGCTATCTGGGACGCCAGTTCACCGTCTATCTGGATGCGATGGGCGCGCCCGGCCAGACCAACGCGCGTAACTACGCGGCGGATTATTACGTGGTGATTTCGCCGAGCTCGGGCACGGCGGTCAAGCTGCAGCAGATCCGGCACACGTACCTGCACTACCTTCTGGATCCGCTGGCGCTAAAAAACGGTGGCTCGTTCAAGCGCCTCGCCCCGTTGCTCGAGGACGTGAAAATGGCTCCGATGGATGAGGCGTTCAAGAGCAACATTTCGCTGTTGGTAACCGAATGCCTGATCCGGGCGATTGAAGAGCGCTTGACCAACATTCCCGAGGCGGAGCGGGCCCAGGCCATCGACGAAGCCGACAAGGAAGGGTACGTGCTGACGCGGTATTTCTACGACGCGCTCGCCAAGTTTG
>JBGPFV010000286.1:0-4118 GCA_041483535.1 Terriglobia bacterium
CGGTTGATCAATGAGACTCGCAGATACACGGCCTCGTACAGCTTGCGATCGAGCGAACGTCCCACGCTGGCATAGAACTCCAGAAACTTGCCGAGCATGGCGGGACGGTGCCCCAACGCTTTCTGGATGCTGCCGGGCTTGCCCTTTAGCTTGCCATCGTAGACTTCCTTAACTTCCGGACTGGCTTCCGCAGGTTCAATCAGACTGATTCGGGCCATGCAATTCTCTCCTCCGCCGTGCCCCATATAATAAACAGATTCAGCGATGCACGCCGGAGTCGCATGAGAACCTGGGCGTAATGAAAAAAGTACGAATCATCGGCGCCGGCCTGGCGGGGTCGGAAGCGGCGTGGCAGTGTGCGCGCCGGGGCGTCGCCGTTGCATTATTCGAAATGCGGCCCGTGCGCACGACTCCCGCCCACCAGACGGACGACTGCGCGGAATTGGTCTGCTCGAATTCTCTGAAGTCCGAGAGCGAGAACACTGCGCCCTGGCTGCTGAAGGAAGAGATGCGGCGCGCGGGATCTCTGTTGCTGGAGATCGCGCGGGACACGGCGGTGCCCGCGGGACACGCCCTGGCGGTGGACCGAGCCGAGTTTTCGCGAAAAGTGACGGAAGCGATTGTGCGCGAACCGCTCATCACCGTCCGGCGTGAAGAAGTGACGGAGGTCGAAGGCGGCGAGATCACCGTGATTGCAACCGGGCCGCTCACCTCCGAAGCACTGTCGACCGCGATCCAGAGGTTGAGCTTTGCGCCCTCCTCGGGAGGAGATCGCGATCCTGACCTTTCGCGGGCAGGAGTGCCCGCGCCACACGGTCTCTATTTCTACGATTCGATCAGCCCCATCGTCGAGGCCGATTCCATCGATAGGAACAAGGTTTACCTGGCGGCGCGCTACGACAAAGGGTCCGCCGACTACATCAATTGCCCAATGTCGAAAGACGAGTACGGCCGTTTCTACGATGCGCTGCTCGCAGCGCAATCGGTGGAACAAAAAGACTGGGAAAATCTGAATTACTTCGAAAGCTGCCTGCCCATCGAAGAGATCGCTCGCCGCGGACGCGACACGCTGCGCTTTGGGCCGATGAAGCCCGTCGGACTCAAAGACCCTCGCACCGGCAGAATTCCGTATGCTGCTGTGCAGTTACGCCAGGAAAATCTGCGCGCCGACTCCTACAATCTTGTCGGCTTCCAGAATCACCTGAAATTTGGCGAACAGGCGCGCGTGCTGAGTTTGATCCCCGGACTGGAAAACGCGCGCTTTTTGCGTTACGGCCAGATCCACCGCAACACCTATATCAACTCGCCGGCGCTGCTGCACCCGACGTTGCAAATGAAGGCGCATCCCGATGTGCTGTTCGCGGGACAAATCTGCGGTGTCGAAGGCTACGTCGAATCGATCGCCACCGGCCTGATGGCGGGAATGAATGCGGCGGCGCTGGCAACCGGCGGCGAGCCTGTGCCTCCACCGCGCGCGACCGCTTTGGGCTCGTTGGTCCACTACGTCACGCAAGCGGAGAGCAAGAACTTTCAGCCCGCCAACATAACCTTTGATCTTCTACCCGCCCTCGACCGAAAGGTCCGCGACCGCAAAGAGCGCCATCGACTGCAATGTGAGCTTGCCCTGCGGGAGTTCGAGGAGTGGCTCCAGCGCAACGCGCTTCAACCTACATCGGCGCGCCCGTAAGCGGACAATGGAGAGACGGGCGTCCTCGCCCGTCCGGCGCGGAGGTTGCCGGGCGGGGACGCCCGGCTCTCCACCGGACATTGGTCATTGACGCCGCAACTCGCAACGCGATACCTTGGCGGCGTCAGTACGAGGTGATCCCTTGCCCGCTTCCGCCGTTGATTGTGTCCAGCCCGCCCTGCAGCATGTGCGGGAACAACTCTTCACTCGTTTCCGCTGGGGGCAATGGTCGCGTCTGGCGCTGGTGGGGATTCTGGCGGCGGAACTGCATGTGGGCGGATGCAATTTCGGAAACTTCGGCTCGTTTCTCCAACAGCCACCAAGAGATCACAGCGGGTTTATGCGGTCGAGTCTGCCGGCCGGTTTTCCGCGCTTCAATCCCACGCACATCCCCCAGCACCTTGGGCAGTTCCTCGGATTGATCCTGGTGGCAATCTGCGCCCTAATCGTTTTGGCGGTGGTGTTCCTGTACATCAACAGCGTGTTCCGGTTCATCCTGTTCGACTCGGTGCTGCGGCGGGAATGTTCCATTGGCGGCGGATGGAGCAAATGGCGTCGCGCCGGCGGCCGCTTCTTTCTGTGGCAGATTGTGTTCCAGATTGCCGTCTGGCTGTTTTTGGCGGTTCTGGTGGGCTTGCCGTTGGCGCTGGCCTTTGCCGCGGGCTGGATGACCGACCTGCGGCAACACCTCGGACGGTTGGTGGCCGGGGCGATTCTTCTCGTGGGCCTGGTCCTAGTGTTCGTTCTGGCGGCGGCGGTGGTTCAGGTGCTGGCTAAGGATTTTCTGGTGCCGCTTATGGCCCTCGAGAACCTCGACTTCGCTGACGGCTGGCGCCGTTTGCTGGGGATGATCGGGCGAGAGAAGGGGCGATATGCGGTTTATCTGCTCCTCAAGCTCGTGCTCGCCATTGCGGCGGGAATCCTGTTCACCATCATCGCGATCGTCCCGGTGCTGTTCGTCGCGGTCCCGGGTGTGGTGGCCGTGGTGGCCGGCAGGGCGGCGGGGATGGGATGGAACGTCACGACGATCAGTCTGGCGATTATCTTCGGAAGCCTGCTCTTCTTTCTGCTGATTTACCTGATCGCGCTGGTGTGCGTGCCGGCCACGGTGTTCTTCCCGGCGTACGCGATGTATTTTCTTGCCGCTCGATATCCAACTCTAGACGCGCTGCTGCACCCCGCACCGGCCCCCGCGCCTCCTGCTCCGGAGATACCTCCCGTCCCGGAATCTCCGCCGCCGTTCGAGGCCCCTCCGCTGCCGCCGTCAGCGGAGCCGATCGGCTAGGAGTTTGCGGGAACCCTCTGACAATTTCCTGTAGAGACGCGGCTTGCCGCGTCTCTGCGGCGGAGACGGGGCAAGCCCCGTCTCTACAGGGGGAACATCTGCTTGAGAAACTACTCTCTCGCGGTGCTCGGCTTGTGCTCATGCCCCCAGCTAAAGCGCCTTCCGATGATGCACTTGATGATCAAGTGATCGGCAGAGTTGGTCACATCCACCCCCGCGCCGAAATTAAACTCCCAGGTCGGCGACAGATTAAGGTCGATGGTTGGAAAGATCTGTTGCGACTGTTGGGAAATGGGATCGAAGTTGGAAACCGGCCCGAGCGCTCCGTAGTATTCGAACCCGCCGGTGATTCTTTTAGTGAAATCGAAACCAACTTTCACATTCGGAGAAAATTCCCAACCTCTGCCCGTGTTCAAGCCGTGCAGCGCCCGGTCAAACGCCGGATTGAAAGAGAAGTACCACCGCCCCAATTTCTTGTCGATGATGGGACGAAGTTCATAATTCCAGCTGTCCTCGGCAAACTTCCGCCGCTGATAGCCAATTTCCTGCGCCAGGCTCAAGCCCACCGGCAAGTGCCACGACTCGGGAGCCGTGAACCGCGGGCGAATGTGATCGCCCACCCAGTTCCAACCTCCGCCGCCTGAACCGCCGGGCTGAATGCTCGAGAACACATAGAAGCCGGTTTCGAACCAGTCGGTCCAGCCCTGTGTAATCTCCAGCGTTTCGTGCATGGCGTGATTCGTAGGGACAACGCCATTAATCACGTGCTTCGAGCCGTCCACGGTGAAGTTGGAATGGATCTCCACCATGGTGACGTTCTTCGGCGTCGCTTCCGAAGAGTAAACCTGGATTTCGTAGTTATCCTGCGCGTGTGACCGCGGAATGAGGAGGAGCAGATCGAGGGTCAGAAATAGGATTCCGAGCGCCAGCCGCGAGAAATGTTTCACCATCATCCCTGATCTTAAGAGCCGAAATATGCGATGCGTCACACACTGCATCGAATGTTCATGCAGCGCGTTGCTCATTCCAGTTCCGTAGATCGAGGATCATGTTGAACGATAGCTCGCGGGTAGCGCTCGCATCTTTTTTTTGCGCGCTCACTCTGTCCATGTTCACTGTGTCTGCGCACGCGCAGGATAACTACGA
>JBGPFV010000287.1:0-4111 GCA_041483535.1 Terriglobia bacterium
GGTCCAGGTGGTGAGGTGCATTTCGATATCTAACGAGTAAGTCTGATTAGGGACTAGGTCCTTGGGGTCGGAGGCGTTGTCGCGCTGCGCACCGTTGAGTCCGGCTCCGGTGACTTGGGTGACGGTGCCATCGGGAGCTACGTCGGAAAGGCGGACGAACCAGTCGGCTTGCGGGGCGGACGAACTTGCCTGAAGCAGGGCGTGGGGGCGTCCGAGGATGGTGAGTTCTGTTTTGAGCGGGGCGGAATCGTAGGTGAGGCTGAAGGCGTCGGCGGGACGCTGGTCGGTGAGCAACTCTCCCCACCAGAATCCGGCCTCTACGCCAACCGATGGGACGTAGCGGAGTTGATGGACGGCGGGCTTGGCGGCACCGGTGTAAAGGGCGTGAGTATCGTAGAGATAGAGCGTCGCGTTTGCCACGTTTCTGGGCGGCCAGCCAATTTCACCGCGCCATCTTCCCGGCACGGTTTTGAGGTGTGCGTCGGGGGCGTGCCAGTCTTGCATATAAATGGATAACGGCGGCTCTTCCATGATTCCGGTGTTGCGGTTCTTGAGCCAGTAATCCCACCAGCGGAGAGCTTGATCTCGCCATTCGATTTGGGGGCCGGGCTCGGCGTCGTGGGGGAAGGTGTGATTCCATGGGCCGACAATCGCTTTGACCGGCGCTTTGACTTGCTCGAAGAAACGAGGAATGGAATCGCGGTAGCCGTCGAGCAGGCCTCCGATGAGGAAACAAGGAATTTTGATTTCGCTGAGCGGGCGGACGGGGGCGCGCCAGAACTCGCCGTCGCGCTGATGTTTGAGATAGAGCAGGGACCAAGGCGCGGAGTCGAAACGCGGGCCGAGGAGTTTTTCATCGAGCGAGTAGTCGGGGGCTGCGGTCATGGCGGGGGCGAGGTCCATGTTGAGCTCGAACTCGTCGAAGTGCATCATGCCGTCGATGTAGTGGATGTCGTCGTGGAAGAGTTGCTCGGTGGCATCGACGGCGAGGATGGCTTTGAGCGCGGGCGGATGACGCATGGCCATTTGGATGGAGTTGAAGCCTCCCCAGGAAATGCCGAACATTCCCACTTTGCCGGTGGACCAGGGTTGAGCCGCCAGCCAGGCGATGACTTGTTCTCCGTCGAGTAGTTCCTGCTCGGAATATTCGCGGTCGGTGGGCGTGCCTTCGCTCGACCCGAAGCCTCGGATATCGACGCGGACGCTGACGTATCCGCGGGCGGCGAACCAGGCGTGGATGGGAAAGTCGCGGGCGGCGGTGGCGTCGTCTTTGCGATAGGGGAGATATTCGAGAAGGGCGGGAAATTTTTCGCCCGGTTTGGCGTCGCCGGGCATGTAGAGCGTGGCGGAGAGGTGGACGCCGTCGGGCATGGGGATGGATTGCTGGACCATGCGGACGGGGTGCGGAGCGGGCGACGGGGTTTTCGGGGCCGGGAGCGCTCGGAGGCTGGTGGCAATTGTGAGCGCGGCTAGGGTGGTCAGCCCCATGGTGAGGACTGAGTGGTTGCGACTGCGGGCAACTGCCGAGCTACGCTCGGCTTGGACGGGCGAGGTCGCCCGTCCCCACACGATCGGCAGTCCCCACCTGATCGGATAAGAACGCGAGAACATGGACGCGGCAAATCATAACAGGAGAGAGTGCGAGGTTCCATCTGCCTTGACAGGGTAGGGCTACCTTCTTATTGTTAGCCGACCATGAACATAGTTAAGGCTACGAAGAAATTTGAGGATTGGCTGGGGCTGCATATCCCAATCGTTGGGCGCGATTTGCGGTTCAAGCACGAGCAGATGGCGGCGGCCTTTTTTCCGTTCTTTCGGGCGACTTTCTACCGTTGGGTGCAGGTGTGGCCAGAGGTATGCGCGGATCTGAACCGAGCGCCGCACATTTTGTCGGTGGGCGATCTGCACGTGGAGAACTTTGGCACCTGGCGAGACACCGATGGACGGCTGGTGTGGGGAGTCAACGATTTTGATGAAGCCAGTGTGTATCCCTACACCATGGATCTGGTGCGGCTGGCGACGAGCGCGCTGGTGGCCGCTCGGGAAGAGCATCTGACGATGAAGCCGAAAGAATCGGCGGCGGCGATTCTGGCGGGGTACGAGCGAGGAATGGCGGAGGGCGGGCGTCCGTTTGTGTTGGGCGAGAACCATGAATGGCTGCGGGCAATCGCGGAGAGCAAACTGCGGGATCCGGTAGTGTTCTGGGAAAAAATGGATCATCTTCCGACGGCGAAGGGAGAAGCGCCAGAAAGCGCGCGCGAGGCGATTGAGCATCTGCTACCGGAGCGGGGCATGCCGTACCGGTTGGCAAAGCGAGTCGCGGGCCTCGGAAGCTTAGGGCGGCCGCGGCTGGTCGGGATCGCGGAGTGGAAAGGCGGGCGGGTGGCGCGGGAGGCGAAGGCGCTGTTGCCATCGGCGTTGCACTGGCTGAATCCGAAGCAAGCGCCGGCAGAGATTTTATACGGGGCGATCCTGAGGAGGGCGGTACGCTGTCCCGATCCGTATGTGCAGATGCGGGGGCACTGGATCGTGCGGCGGCTGTCACCCCATTGCTCGCGGATCGAACTGGACGCGCTCGGAACCAGCCGGGGGGAGTGCCGGCTGCTGGAGGCGATGGGGAGAGAGACAGCGAATGTTCACGTGGGGACGGTAGAGAAGCGGAAGGCGATCCTGAAAGATTTGCGCGGACGAAAAGGGAGTTGGCTGGTGGGAGCGGCGCAGGCGATGGCGAAGTCGATGGAGAAAGATTGGCGAGTGTGGAGGGAGCGCCGGCGGAGCTAGACTCCGCCGGCGCCTTATTGGAGGGACAATTCGTGCCGGGACTTGGGTGGATCGAAGATCTGGCACTGGAATTCCAGCGCGCGGGGTTCGTTTTCACCTCCGGTGGTGCCGAGGGCGTCGAGAATGCATTCGAGGGCGGCAGGGGAACCTGACCAGACTCTGGAAAAGGCTTCGCGATGAACCGCGAGTTCACCGACCAGGCGGCCCGGTGACTGGGGGCCGAGATCGACATCGGTGAACGCCGGGTCGCTGCCGATGGTCTGAGGAAGAGGTTGCGCTGTGGGAAGGCGGAGGCTGGCCTCGGTGAGCCAGTGGATGAGGAGAGTTTTGAGATGCCGCCGGCAGCAGACGCTCTGTACGTTTTTCTGCCGGGCGAGCGAAGGATGCCAGGAAAGGATCTTGAGACGGTCAAGCCAGCGGTTCTCGACGACGAGGAACCATCCGGTGTGGCGGAGGGTATCGAGGTCGCAAACCAGGCAAGGAGAATGTTTTCTGATCGGGTTATCCATCACGGGCCTCCTGACGATCAGCTAGCGTTGGCAGCGGCGCGAGTGAGGAAGTGTGGAGCTGCGTGGGTGCTGAGGGGAACGGCCAACATCCCAAGGGTGGTATCGAAACGCAGCGTGAAGTGAGCACAGCAGACATCGCAGAGCCAGAAATGCTCGCGTCGGCTGACCTTTCGCCGGTTGCCGTCGAACGCGACACCAAGGTTGGAAGGAAAGGTTTCGGCAAGGAACAGCTTGCCTTCACGAAGGGAGCGAAAGGGAATCGAGCATGCGGGGTTAGCGCATTTATGAAGCATGGGCTGGGTCCAATCTTCTCTTCTGTTAAAACTTCGGCCAGAGAGATTCCAACGAGCTAGCACGCGAGAGGCCGAAAAGCAGGTGGAGATATTAGAAGCTTTATGACCTGTAGTTACCGTGAGTTAGACGGTGGAGATGTAGCTTCGATCAGGCTGCGCGGAGTTGTGTTGACGGAGAGTAGGCGCGCTTGACGAATGCTCGTCCGTCATTACCGGCGGCAGTGGGTGTGATGTGGATCACAGGTGGGTTGGCGATCAAGAGGAAATAATGAGAGAATTCCCAAAGTGGAATGCCCAAGACTGCTTTGCTTTTTCCTCCTACGTGGTTTGATGGGGATCGGCTGTGAAAGCGCTGACTCCAATCACTGACAACTGACTGCTAAAGCTTAGGATATATAGAATAGAGAAGAGAGAACCCATATGCCCGTCACCGAAGAAAAGAACCAGACCCAGGAATTCATTCAGCTCGAAGAACAATACGGATCTCATAACTACCACCCGCTCGATGTCGTCATTGACCGCGCCCAA
>JBGPFV010000288.1:0-4111 GCA_041483535.1 Terriglobia bacterium
TGCATCTTGATATCGACCAGGGCCGCATCCCAGCGTTGTTCCGCCATGCGGGTAAGCGCGTCGTTGGCATTCTCCGCCGTGCCAATTTCATAACCTTCTTCGTGGAACCATTTGGCGAGCGAGTCCCGCACGCTCAATTCGTCGTCCACGATCAGCAGTTTTCCTTGTGTACTCACTTCAATCACCTCATCTTGGCCGCGGCATCCGTAGCTCCAACGCCCGCCAGCGAAGCTTCATTCGCCTGGGCCGGCAGGGTTACGGTGAAGGTGGTGCCCCGGCTCAGTTCCGATTCGACTTCGATGCGGCCGTGGTGGCGCTCGACAATGCCGCGACTGATCGCCAAGCCCAGCCCGACTCCGCGCCCACTCTCTTTGGTGGTCAAAAAGGGTTCGAATATATGTGGCAATACGTCGGGGGGGATGCCGGTTCCGTCGTCGCGCACCTGGATTTTGATTTCATTCGCAGCGCGATTCAGGCCAGTCTCGATCGGAGTTTCGATCGGAGTCTCGATCGGAGTTTCGATCCGGGTTTCGATCCAGAGATTGCCGCCCCGGGGCATGGCGTCAATGGCATTGATGATGAGCGCGAGCAGGACTTGTTCAATCTGGGCAGGATCGCAGGGTACATGCGGCAGGTTTTCCGCCAGCTTGAGTTGCAGCTCGATGCCGCCCAGGTCCAGTTGATGCCGCACCAGCAGCAGGCAACGATCAATCACGGTACGCAGGTCGGTGGACTGTACGTTCATGGGCGCGGTGCGGGAAAGAGTCAGCAGGTTCTTGATGAGTTCACCGCAGCGCCGGCTTTCGGCGGTGATCAGATCCAGACATTGCATGGCCTCCTCGCGTCGTTCATGCTCGACTTGGCCAGACTCCACCCAGCGGCGCAGCAGTTTGGAATAAGTCAGAATTCCAGAGAGCGGGTTGTTGACTTCGTGGGCCATGACGGCCGCCATCTTTCCCACGGACGCCATTCGTTCCACATGCAGCAGGTGATCGTAGGCGCGTTTGAGTTCGATCGTCTTTTCGAGGACGCGGTCTTCCAGCGTCTTTGCCCAGGTAACGATTTCCGCATTCGCCGCGCGCAACTGCAGGCTCATGCCATTGAAGGAACGAGCCAGGTCGCCCACTTCGTCTTCGTGCTGGGATCGCGCCTCGATCTGGTACCCAAGCTCTCCCTGGGAAAGGTGTTCGGTGCCGTTCTTGAGCGCTTTGATGGGTTTGCCAACCACTCGCCAAACGAACAACCAGCTCAGCACCGCCACCATCAGCAGCGCCCCCGCGGTGTAAGAGAGCATGCGGGCGCTGCTGACCTTAAGTTGCGCGTCGGCTTTGGCGAGGGAAAGATTGGTGTCGAGCACGCCCAGAACTTGCTGGCCGGCAGGATGCGCGTGGCAGTCGGCATTGGAGCAACCAGGTTGATTTTCGATGGGAGTGATAATTCCCAGTACGCGTTGCCCGCTGCTGCGATAAATGCGAAAGCGGTCGGGACGGTTGAGACGCGCCAGCGGCTGGGCTTGGGTGTGGCAGCTGTAGCAGGCTTCCGCTGTCTTGTCGAGAACGTGGCTGACCTCGGCGGGATCGGTGGAGTAGCTGATCCGCCCCTCCTGGTCGAAGATGCGGACCTTGACCATGCCGGGCTCGTTCGCCATGGTTTGGATCGCGTGGTAGAGTCCCTCGCGATCGTTGCGCAGCATGTAGTACGTGGTGCTGTGCTTGATTACATCGCTGACCCGCTCGGCGCTGGCCAGCGTGGCGGCTTCCAGGTGCTGGCGGTGCAATCGGATGGTCAAGTATCCGAGGAGAGCGAAGATGACGACCATGACCGCCAACAGGGACCCGATCAACTTGGCACTGATGCTGTGGGTCAGCCGCTTCCATCCCAGATCGCCGCGAATTGGATCAGTCTCCGGCATGGCTCAAGACCGCTGCCGCACCAACGGGCGCGGTTTCAGTTCGGGCAGGTTGCGTCCGCGCCGGTTGTTCTTCAGGAAAGATGGGCAGGTACTTCACCGCCAACCCGAACAGCGCGAAGCCGGCCGCGACAATCATGAGGGTCACGGAAAACTCGGTCCACTTGGGCATGTAGTGGTGCCCGACGTAGGTCTCAAAGCCGGTGAGGCTGACATTGAGGCGGTTGGTGATGAACCCGAGCACAGTACAGATGGAGGCTAGATACAAGCCGTTTGGCGATAGCCTGACCTTCTTGAAACTGAGCATGGTGATGGGAATCACGAATGCCAGCGTCAGTTCGAGCCACAGAAAGTACGCTTCGTAGCTGGGTTTCATGATTTGTCCCAGCATGCCGCGATGGAAGTAATCCTGGAAGCGCAGCAGGGCATTGACCCAGAGGGCAACCAGCAAGGCGCCGCCCAGTTGGACCAGAACCGGGAGTTCAAGGTGACGGCCGAAGGCTTTCGCGCTTTGTGTGGACTCGAAGATCGTCATGGCCAAACCCACGGCAATTGCGGATCCGAAGAAGAGAAACGGCAGCGCGGGCGTGTACCAGAACGGATGAAGTTTGCTCGGCATGATCAGATAGAGCGATCCGAGCGAACTCTGGTGCAGGGTAGAGAGCAAGATGCCCAAGATGATCAGCGCTGGGTAGATATTCTTAATCCACCTGATTGGAGTCTGCAGGTGGAAGCGCTCGAACACGTTGGGAAGGAATTCGAAGAAGAGGACCATGGTGTAAGACATCACGCACACGCCGACCTCGAACATGACCGAGTGCGGGTTCATGTAGATGAGCTGATGCCAGATGTACCAGGGGCGGCCCAGATCGAACAACAGTCCCACGATGAAAAGGCAATAGCCCAGGAACGCCGTCAACACCGCGGGGCGCACCACGCTGTGCAGGCGCTCGACGTTGAACAGGTAGACCGCACCCACAATGCAGAAGCCGCCCGCCGCCAGCATGACCCCGCAGAGGAGGTCGAAGCCGATCCAGAGGCCCCAGGGAAACTGGTCGGTCATGTTGGAAACCGCGCCCAGGCCATAGAAGAAGCGAATGAACGCGGAGTACAGGCCGAGGCCCATGATCACAATGAATACCACTCTCCAAAAAGTGAGCTTGAACTTCATCGTGCGCTCCCATTCTTCTTCTGTTCTGCTTCAGCGGCAGCTACTTCTTCGCGGCGATGCGAAACCCAATAAATGCCTCCCAAGACCAACGTCCAGACGGGGATAAAGTCTGGAATTCTCTCCATCACTCGCCCGGTGTATTCGGGCATTGGAGTGTCGCCGATTTTGGCGGACGCTGGATAACCGTAGGCTTCTACGTTGGTGCTGGAAAGGATGAAGACCGAGGTTCCGCCAACTTCGTTAAGACCGTAAATACGAGGCAAGTAGTTAGACGGATTTTGACGGATGCGGTCTTGCGCTTCCTGGATGAGGTCGTCGCGCTCTCCGAACTTAGTGGCACCGGTGGGACAGATTTCGGCACATGCCGTTTGCTTGCCGGCGATCACGCGGTCCGGGCACATGATGCATTTGCGGATCCGCGGATTGAGCGAGTGCCACTCGTACTTGGGCTGGGCAAAGGCGCAGGCCGTCATGCAATAGCGGCAGCCGATACACTTCCAGACGTCGTAGACGACCGGACCCTCCTTGGTCTTGTGGAGGGCGCCGACGGGACAAACCGACGCGCAAGCGGGATGCTCGCAGTGCATGCACAGGCGCCGCATGAATTTGTCGTCCTGGGTGAGAACGACCGTGAATTTATGCTCCGATTGCACCGACTCGGCGGCCACTTTATCGTCGTACGGCAACTGGTTCTGCTGGGCGCAGCCGGCTTCGCATTGTTTGCAGCCGATGCACATGGTCGCGTCATAGAGCAGGGCCTTACTCATGGAAATTGCTCCTGGTTGCTCCGCAGCGTGGCTTCCGTTCCGGGGCAGTAAAGTGCGAGACCAAGGTAGGCTGGGACGGAACAGACTTGGGAACCGTAGAGAATAGCTTTGGCGGGCCAAAGTGGGGAAAAGTACCGGGTCCGGAGTGGTGTGCATCCGGACCCGGGTGGGCTGTTCCGGGTGGGAAAGCGAACCGGGGAGAAGAGTTCCGCCGGGCTACGGATCGGCTCGTTTTCCGTTCCGTCCGCCGAATTGGGCCGGACA
>JBGPFV010000289.1:0-4096 GCA_041483535.1 Terriglobia bacterium
TCATCACGCCCAAGGATCTGGAAGAAACCTACGGCCTCACCGGAGGCCATATCTTCCACGGCGAACTCGCGCTCGATCAGTTCTTCACCATGCGCCCGCTGCTCGACTGGGCGCGCTATCGGACGCCGATCGAACGCCTGTTTTTGTGCGGCAGTGGAACGCATCCTGGGACGGGCCTGACCGGCGGCTCCGGTGCCAACGCCGCGCGCGAGATTGCGAAAGCACTGAAAAAGTAGGTTAGTTTTCCTCTGTGAACCCCTGTGTCCTCCGTGGTTGAAGAAGTTCTTTACCACGGAGGACACAGGGGTTCACAGAGGAAACCAACGTCAACAAGAAGTTGTCTATGCACACTTCCGCCATCCTTCTCGTCTCCTGCCCCGACCGCAAAGGCGTGGTCGCCTCGAT
This sequence comes from Terriglobia bacterium, assembly GCA_041483535.1. Lineage (GTDB taxonomy): Bacteria > Acidobacteriota > Terriglobia > Terriglobales > Acidobacteriaceae > Acidiflorens. The sequence goes on from JBGPFV010000289.1 coordinate 406, forward strand.
TGCCGACTTCATCTTTCACCACAATGGCAACATCCTGTTTGCCGATGAGCACGGAGACGAGGAATCGAATCTCTTTCTGACGCGCGTCGAGTTCGATCCCGCAGAATTCGATTTTGACCTTACCGAGTTTTCCGAGCGCTTTGCTTCCATTGCCCGCGACTTCCAGATGGACTGGCGGCTCGCCCACTCCAACGACCGGCCCCGCATCGCCATCTTTGTTTCCAAGCATGACCATTGCCTGCAAGATCTGCTCTACCGCTACCAGAGTGGCGAACTCCGCTGCGAAATCCCGCTGATCGTTTCCAATCATCCTGACAACCAGCGGATCGCCGACTTCTACCACATCCCCTACTTCGTGGTGCCGGTCACGAAGGAAAACAAGCGGGAAGCGGAGCAGAAGCAGATCGCGCTCGTCCGCGAACACCAATGCAGTCTGGTGGTTCTCGCTCGCTACATGCAGGTGCTCTCGGACGAGTTCATCGCCACGCTCGGCTCTAGAAACCTGATCAACATTCACCACTCTTTCCTGCCCGCGTTCGTCGGCTCCAAACCCTACCACCAGGCGTTTCAGCGCGGCGTCAAGCTGATCGGCGCCACCGCCCACTACGTCACTCAGGTACTCGATGATGGCCCGATTATCGAGCAGAATGTCGTCCGCATCCATCACCGCGACACCATCGAGGACCTGGTTCGAAAAGGCCGCGACATCGAAAAAGTCGTCCTGTCGCGCGCCGTCGGCTGGCACGTGGAAAACCGCATCCTGCTGTATGGGAACAAGACCGTAGTCTTTCAATAGCATTACAAAGGACCTGATTCTTGTAGAGGCGGGGCTTGCCGCGTCTCCTGGCACATAGTGAGACGGGGCAAGCCCCGTCTCTACACTGGGTACTAGTGCAGTCACTTCCGTAACCTGGTAACCATTGCGCTGCCGCTGCGGTTTTACTAGGCTGTACTGAAGGACATCGCCCATTTGGCCACCTTGCGGTCCGATCTCGAAGGAGTTCATTTTGGTTGAGGATCCCAAATGGGAACTGGCGTTGCTCGCCACCGTGCAGAGCTTCTATCAGCGGCTGTTGAGTGAGCAACTCGGCGGCATGTTGCCCGCGCCCGCCGAACTCGCCCCGGACATCATCAGCCACACCGACGACGTGCGCTCCACTCTCGATCGCATGCAGATGTGGATCCAGCTCCTCGACATGGCGATCACTCCCGCCATGCTGCGACTGGGGGTGCAGTCGGACCTTGATCCCGAGGTGGCCGAGGCGCTGTTGCGGTACTTCGCGCGCCACCGCGACGATTCCGGCGCCAACCGCGACAAAACCGATCTCGTGGCAACCTTTCTGTTCCGTCATCCCCGGGTGAAGGGCCAGTGGGAGCAGCGTGGATACGGCCTGGATGGATCGATTCCTCTATCTCCGTTTGAAATCGCGCTGCTGGAAATTCTGTCGGAGTCCGATGTGCCGGTACTGTCGGAGGCAGATGTGCAACAACTCCGCGAGTTCGGCCCGTTGCTTGACCAGGCGAATCGCTTCCAGGACTTCGGCGCGCTCATGGACTCAGGCATCATTCCGCGGGTTCGGCAGTTGAAAGCCTCGCTCGGCGAAGCGATTTATCACCCTGGAGTGCTGGCGACGCTCGCGCCTTACAATGTCGCCTTCGGCGATCGTTTTCATTCCCTGTTCAACGCCGCCGCGCAAGAGATCAAGGAATACGCCCAGCGGCTGGAGGGACTCGGGGGCAGTATTCTGAGCACCGTCGACGGCGTCGAAGTCACGGTCGAGCATGTCGCCAGCCTGAATCAGGATGCCTTGCTGAAGGTTGACTACAGCGCGGCGCTGGAAAAATTCCGCCGCGTCGCGCGGCTCAAGAAAGAATTGGAGCGCAGGCCGCCGATCCGGCGCGCCAGTGGGGACTCCACGGATTCTGCACACGCGGTGGGTGCGGGCGGCGCGGCGGCCGCTCCGGCGCTGGCTCCGGTTGCAGTTCCGAAATATGTTCCCGCCGCCATCACGCCGCAGGCGCTTTCAGGCGAAGAAGCGAAATTGCGGCGAGTGGAAGAATCGATTCGCGTCTTTGTGCGGGTGGCCGATCCCAAGTACCGCCAGATCGTGCCCATGCGCTATTTCAACCTGATGCTCAGTCCCGCCGAGATTGAGGCCTATACCGCCGACTATCTCGAACAACCGGGCCCACGCGCGGACGCTGCCCGAATGGTGCTCCGGGTGGTCGCCGTAACCGCGCGCATCACCACCGAGATGGAGGAACTCAAGCGCTCACGGAATTCCCGCTCGGTGTGGAAGCTGCACGCCGATTCTTTAGTCGTCCTCGTCGACATGGCCAAGCGCCTGGCGGAAGCCGTGGACCGGCTCGCCTTGACCATCGGCCAGCAGGCGGAGACGCAGGCCAACAGCGAGCCTCTCCGCGGCTCGCTCAAAAAGCTGCGCGAGCGCACCGGCGAGGCCGCAAGGCTTATCGCGGAAGCGTAAGAACGCCGCTTCCATCGGGTACGGTTGGCCCTTCTTTTCAGGAATTTCTTTGCGTGCCCGGCAGGTATTTCGGCTTAAGGAGTTCGCACTTTCCCAGCAATTTCAGCCCCGAGGCTCTGAAAGTGGACAACGTTCCAGGTGTAGATCTTCGTTGCGCGCGCCTTTAAAGCGCACTGGCCCAATAAGGCGTCGTAAATCGTCCCCCCGACGATACCCCCTCTTGCGGCTTCCCGAATCGCGTGTCGATACTCAGGGGCTTCCAACGATATCAACTCCAGACGTTCCGCAACTGAATCGAGAGCCAACAGCGCCTGGTCCACACTCATGCCTAGTCGTCCCGGCAACCGCGTCAGAGTCGCATAGAGTTCCGCAAGGCTATGCGCAGCGCAGCACGCATTTTTGCGGTCGGCATCGGCAAGAACAGCAAAGCTCCGTTCATAGTGTTCATGACCGTCCAGAAACGATGCGACCAGGACCGATGTGTCGAAGAAAGATTTCACCGTTTCGTGCCCAATATTTGCCGCTCTCGTTCCTTGCGAACCTTACGGATGGTCTCATCGACAACAGACGCCTTCAACGGGCCTGTTCGAAAGACCCAGATGCCCTGTCTCTTGTAAGGCGTGGCAGTGCCGCGCACTGGACGCAAAACGATATGGTCGTCGAACGACTCTAGTTCCAGTGGCTCTCCAGGCTCCAGTTGTAGCTGCTCGCGAACCGGCTTGGGAAGAACCAGTCGACCCGCCCGGTCGATGTTCAGGGTGGTATTCATAATGGCATTATACCATCGAAGTTACCATTTCCCATACCATTTCAAGAAGTGCCCTGAGCGAAAAACAGCGCAAAAAAGGGACGGGCAAAGTGCCCGTCCCCGTCCCTTCCCGATCGCCTTAGTGAATATCGAACTGCTCCTGGTGTAGCGCCGGATCCGACTTCACGATGATGGTCTTCTTGGTGAGTTCTTCCATCTCGTTCAGCAACCGCGCGTTGTCCGCCTTCAGCGCTTTCGCCACCTCCGGGTTCACTCGCAACATCACGTCGCTGTGCTCCAGATGGCTCGATATCTTGCGCATCTCGACATACACCTCGTTGCAGATGGTGTTCACCGATTTCACGAAGCCCGTCGACTGGCAATAGGGACACGGCGATCCAATCGTGCGTTCGAGCGACTGTTTCACCCGCTTGCGGGTGATCGCCACCAGACCGAA
>JBGPFV010000290.1:0-4093 GCA_041483535.1 Terriglobia bacterium
CCTGCCCCCCGCCAACGCCTCTCGCGCCAGCATGACGTCGGCGGGGTTGTCATCCACGAGAAGGACCTGAGGCAATCGTTTCATCGCTCGGGCTCCCCCCTTCTCATTCTTATTGTGGCGACCGGCAGGCAAAGGGATCCGGAGAGCGAGACCACTACCCTCCTCAACCTCACCATAACCTTCCACCGATATCGGCAACCGGCTGGCGGATCGCCAGGCCGACGCCGGCGGGCCGCACACATCCCTTCATGAAGATTGCTATCGGCACTGCCCGAACCGGCTTTAGCTCGAAAGACACCGCCGCTCTGGCAAGAGAACAGATGGGAAGTTCCAGCAGGCCATGTCCGCAGGGACGTACCTGGGAAGGCGCGGGACGACGCGAATGGAAAGACGAACTTAGAGCGGACCTGAGTTGCTGTGACGATGGGGAGATGCCGAGCAGTGTCGGCTTGGCCCACCCGAGGGCGGCTGTCCCCACGCAACCTTGGACGGGCGAGGCACCCGTCCCCACACCAGGGCGGCTACTTCCTGTACACGGTGGGCTGCGGACCCTTCTCCAGCGCCTCACGGTCCCAGATCATGCCTTCGCGGGTGTAGTTCGCGAGTTCGAAATCCTGGGTGAGCTCGAGCGCATCGGTAGGACAAGCATCTTCGCACAGGCCGCAGAACATGCAGCGGCTCAGATCGTAGGTAAAGTTCGTGAGCTCTTTGCGGCGCGTCTTTTCATTGCGCTCGCTGGTGACCACGATCAGGTTTTCCGGACAAGCCAGAGCGCACAGGTCGCAGGAAATACAGAGAGTCTCATCGGTGTCCGGGTTGACGTTCAGTCGCGGCGCGCCGCGGTAACGCTCGGCGACCTGCGGCCGTTCCAGGGGATACTGCTCGGTATAGATTTCCTTGGGATCCTGATAGCGGAAGGTCACGCCCAGCCCCTGGACTAAATCCACCAAAAACACTTTCCGGAAGATCTCGGTGATTCCCATAACAGGCATAGGATAACACTGACGGCAAACAGTCTGGTGTGAGATGAATCACAAAAGAGTGGTGGCCTGGGGTGGACGAGCTTAGTGTGAACGAACCTGGTATGGACGAACCTGGTGTGAACGAACCTGGGGTGGACGAACTGTGGATGGAAGAAGCCCTGCGCGCGGCCCAGCGCGCCCTGGAAGCGGGCGAAGTGCCGGTGGGAGCGGTCGTGGTGTGCGCCGGCCGTGTGGTGGGACGAGGATGGAATCGCAATCTCACCGACTGCGATCCCACCGCTCACGCTGAAATCGTGGCGTTGCGTGAGGCGGGACGAAACCTCGCGAATCACCGGCTCGGCGAGTGCGAACTGTTTGCCACCATTGAACCATGCGCCATGTGCGCGGGAGCGGCAATTCATGCCCGCGTCCGCCGCCTGGTGTACGGAGCCGATGACCCGAAGGCAGGCGCCGTCCATTCGATTCTGCAGGTGGTGAACCACCCCGGTCTGAATCATCGGATGGAAGTGCGGGGCGGGGTACTGGCGGGACGTTCGGCGGAGATATTGCAGGAGTTTTTTCGAAAGCGTCGTTAGGCGATGGTCGATGGCAGGCAGTCGCTGGTGCGGCTCTTGCGATTCGCGGCAACCCATTGGAAAGCGGCAACTGGCAAAGGGCGGGTGGGAGCAAATGACGCCCGAGGCAGGAGCGGCCAAAGGTTTGTCCGTGACCTACCTCGTGAAGAAAGTCGACCCGAAGGTGCGCCACATGCAGCGCCGGGTCACCGCGCGCCTCTTGCGCAGCGACGAGAAGGTGAGCGGAACCGTCCCATGATTTGCTATCCTGCTTGAAGTAGTTTCAACCCGAAGCGGAGAGATGGCCGAGTGGCTGAAGGCGCGCGCCTCGAAAGCGTGTATACCTTTACGGGTATCGGGGGTTCGAATCCCTCTCTCTCCGCCATACTTCCCATTGACGGAGGAACACGCCCATGGAAGCTCCCCTCCAAACACCGTTTGACACGGTCGAGAACGCCCACGATTACGTGCGCCTTTTGGGTGAGGCGATCGCCGAAGCCAAGAGCGAGATCGAAGCCGACCTCGCCGTGGCCGCGGAGACCAATTCGGAACGCCGCGTACAAGCCCTGCAGATTGTGCAATTTAAGTTAGATAAGCTGGAGCAGCACCTGAAGACCAGCAGCCGCCTGCTCAACGACCTGCGCAGTTTGCGCCGCCTTCTGTTGGAGGAACGGCTCGAACCCTCCGCATCCGGCGAAGACCCCGCCGCCTAGATACCCTCGTTGCGGTTCACGCTCTCAATTTTTCGGCAAACTTTTTTTCCAACTTCGCCAGCTTCGGCGAAATCACAAACATGCAATAAGGCTGGCGCGAATTTTCGTTGTAGTAATTTTGGTGGTAGTTTTCGGCCACGTGGAATTCCTCGGCCGGCTTGACTGCGGTCACGATCGGTTCAGAAAAGGCCTGGGCCGCCGTCAGTTCGGCAATCGTGTTCTCGGCGATTTTCCGCTGTTCGTCGTCGTTGTAGAAAATCACCGAACGATATTGCTCGCCGGCGTCGTTTCCCTGCCGATTCAGCGTGGTCGGATCGTGCACCGCAAAGAATACGTCCAGCAGATCGCGATAGCCGATCTGGCCGGGATCGAACGTGACGCGTACCACTTCCACATGCCCGGTATCGCCGTTGCACACCTGGCGATACGTTGCCTGATCGGCGCGTCCGCCCATGTAGCCGGACTCGACATGGACAACACCGGTCAGCCTTTGAAAAACAGCTTCTGTGCACCAGAAGCACCCGCCGCCGAAGATGGCTGTTTGCTCTTTGGACATGATGATTGGATGTGGTCGCGGGTCCGAAGTTTCGCGCTCGTTCAAGAAAGAGCTTTACCACAGGGTACACAGAGGAACACAGGGGAAACCTTGGGGTCCTCCGTGCACCCCTGTGCCCCCTGTGGTAAACGGTTTGGCTTTTAGACCGATACGGTGAATGAAGTCTCGGTCCGTGTCACTGCCCGGTAGAGCGTGTCGCGCTCGATCGGTTCGCGCCCGGCTTCCTTGATCAAGCGCACCAGGTCGTGCCGCCGCAGACCCTGAGGAGTGGTGGCTCCCGCATCGTGATAAATCTTTTCCTCGACGACGGTGCCGTCAATATCGTCGGCTCCAAAGCGCAGCGAGATCTGCGCAATCTTCGGCGTCATCATCTGCCAGTAAGACTTGATGTGCGGGAAGTTATCGAGCACCAGGCGGCTGACCGCAATCTGCTTGATGTCCTCCATGCCTGTGGTCGTAAAAAGATGCTGTAGCGGCGTGTTCGCCGGATGAAAGGCCAGGGGAATGAAAGTCTGAAAGCCACCGGTTTCATCCTGCAAGGCGCGCAGCTTGAGCAGGTGATCGACGCGGTCTTCGTCGTCTTCGATGTGGCCGTAGAGCATGGTGGCGTTCGACTTCAGCCCGATCTGGTGGGCGAGGCGCGCCGTATCGAGCCATTGATCGCCGTCAATCTTGTGATCGCAGATGATGTGCCGCACGCGGTCGGAAAAAATCTCAGCGCCGCCGCCGGGCAGCGAATCGACCCCAGCTTCTTTCATTCTTACAAGCGTCTCGCGGATGGTCAGCTTCGCCCGCTTCGCCAGGTACGCAACTTCCACCATGGTGAAGGCCTTCATGTGGACTTGCGGAAAACGCTCTTTCAATCCGGAAACCAGGTCGAGAAAATATTGGAACGGCAAATCGGGATGTAGCCCGCCGACAATGTGAAACTCGGTGACCGCCTCGGTGTACCCGGAAGCGGCCGTCTGGAACGCTTCTTCGAGCGCCATGGTGTAGGCGCCCGGAGTGTCTTTCTTGCGGCCAAAGGCGCACAGACGGCAGGCGGCAACGCAGACATTCGTCGGATTGATATGGCGGTTGACGTTGAAGTACGCCTTGTCCCCATGCATCCGCTCACGCACCCAGTTGGCCAGCCAGCCCACGGCCAGGATGTCGCCGGTCCCATAGAGGGCAAGCGCATCGGCCTCGTTCAGGCGTTCACCGGCGAGGACCGTATCTTTGATCGGGAGCAGGCGCGGATCGTCGGTCTGGAATGTGTGGGAAGCAGGCATTGCTATTGATGATACC
>JBGPFV010000291.1:0-4090 GCA_041483535.1 Terriglobia bacterium
ATGCTATCCGATTCCCTTCCGCCAGGGCAACCCATGGCTCCCGAAACGCGCGCCAGCGCAGCCCTTCGCAAGTGGGAGGATCCGGGGAAACCTTGCAGCCTAAACCCTCTCCCTACCGAACACAAATGATAAGTTTTTTCGATTCCGCTGGGCGAAGGTCCGATGCAAATTGTTGAGCCGCCGTTGTTTTGCATCGGGCGACCGAGCATCGGATGATCGAACGGAACCCCAAGTTGCCGATGACCCGATGACCCGATTCCTATGACCTTGGTCATCTTGCGTAACCTCCGCTCAACGGTCAATCTATGCACTAAGTCGAGCCCTTCCCCGCGGCCGAAACCTGCGCGAGGGAAGTCGTGCCTATGAGCGAAGCCATGAAATCGCCGCCCAAGGGATCGGACTGGACCCGTCTGCTCACGGATCCCGACCTGGTCAGCCACCTCGGAAAACTGCTGCAGACCTACCGCGAAGTCTCTCCGGAGCAACGGGAGGCGGCCCTGCTGCGGGCGATGCGCGAGATCAAAGACGCTGCCGTCAAGGCCCGCGAAGCACGGCAAGAGAAGCCGGTTGCCTCGGCGCCGGCGCCACCAGAAGTGCTGCAGCATCCCGAACCGGTGCCGGTGGAGGAAACGCCCCCCTTTGAACCGGATTTGTTCACCCCGCTATCGGGATCGGATCGCCGCATCTATCACCGGATCAAATGCTATGCGGCCGTGGAAATTCACCTCGAGGGAACGAACGAGCCGGTCTGGGGGAATCTGGCGAATGTGAGCCGGGGAGGATGCCTGGTCGAAACCGCCAGCCCCGTGCCCGCGGGCAAAGTCCTGGAGATCGGGTTGTGGGTGGCGAGCGGCAAGATCTGGGTGAAGGGCATCATCCTCAGCGGAGTGGTGACGCGGAGCTCGCCATCGTTTGGAGTTCGCGTGAAATTCTCCGAGGCGGAACTGTCGGAAAAGGAACACCTGCGGGAATTTCTGAAGTTCGTCGAGAGCACCGCCCGCCAGTCGCAAAGCGGAAAAGCCTATGTGGCGAAATTAAAGGGCTAGGGGCGGATTCAGCGTTGCTGGATCCCGCCCATGTAGAGACGGGGCTTGCCCCGTCTCCGCCGAGCGCCAGTTCGGCAACTGCTTGAGGTCACAGCAACTCTGGATTCGCTATCGTCCGCTCCCTCATTTGGGCCCTAGCCGCCTCTTCTAAACCGTTTCGATCAGCACATCCCCGCCCTCAATCTTCACCGGATACACCGCTATCTTCGCTCCCGGCGGACCAGCCTCGCCCGTCTTTGGATCCCACTCCCAGCCATGCCACGGGCACACGACTTTCCCTCCGGAGATCACGCCCTGGCCGAGCGGGCCTCCGCGATGCAGGCAGATGTTATCCATGGCGCTGATTTCGCCGTTCACGTTGGCGACGCAGATGGTCTTGTCGCCGCAGGGGAATTCCTTGGCTTCGTTGAGAGCGGGAAGTTCGGATTGGGTGGCGATCTTAACGAATGGCATAGCCGTTCGGATAGCGCAGAAGACAGCAGGTCCCTCGCTTCGCTCAGGATGACAAAAAGTATATAGGAGCGGTTTGACTGAGAACTGACAACTGAGAGCTGAGAGCTGACGGCTGACAGCTATTTCGGCTGCATCGTCTGCGCCACCATCACCTGGCGCTTGAAGTTTTCCATCATCCGCTCTTCCAGTCGTACTTCGGTGGGGCGCTTGGCGAGCGTCATGGTGTCGATCTTGTCCTGCAGTTTGAGCAGCGCGTAGAACAAGTTCTCCGGACGCGGCGGGCAGCCGATCACATACACATCCACGGGCACGATGCGGTCGACGCCCTGCAACACGGCATAGGTATTGAACGGCCCGCCCACCGACGAGCACGCGCCCATCGAGATCACCCACTTCGGCTCGGGCATCTGGTCGTAGATGCGCTTCACCACCGGCGCCATCTTCAGCGTGACGGTGCCGGAGACGATCATCAGATCCGACTGCCGCGGGCTGGGCCGAAACACTTCCGACCCAAAACGCGCGATATCGAAGCGCGCGGTCGAAGACGCGATCATCTCGATGGCGCAGCACGCCAGACCAAACGTCATCGGCCAGAGCGCCGACTTGCGCGCCCAGTTGAAGACGTAGTCCACCGTCGAGATCATGAAATTCTTTTCGAATTTGTTTTGCAGCCAGCTCATGGGGCCTCGTTCGCTACAGCATTAACCATGATCATACGCCGGGGAGTGATTCCGGTCACACCGCCAGCTCTTGCCCGTGGAGCGCCGGGCGTCCCCGCCCGGCCACCAAACTGTCCGGGGGCGGGCGATACGCCCGTCACTCCACAGGTGCCTTGTGATGCGGTGACGGTGCTCAGTAAATCGTGTACCCCGGCGCCGGATTCCGCACATCGGGCTTCGACGCCATCAGCAGCAACGCGCCGATCCGCTTGAACGCTTTCATATCGTCGAGCGACTGAAACGATGTTGTCTGGTAGTTCTCGGGCGTGGGCGTGTCGTCGGGAATCTGCGCATACTCCACGTTTTCAAACGCGTGCCTTTTCAGCAGTTCGACGTACTCCGCCGCCGAGCGAACATGCACCGGCACCTTCAATTTCGGCACCCATTGCAGCGAATACGGATTGTCCTTGTAGAGGTTAATTAAGATGAACAGCCGTCCATGCGGCGCCATCACCCGAAACAGCTCGGCCAGCGCGCGTTCCTGATCCGGATAGTAATAAAACGATTCCACCGAAAGCACCTTGTCGAAAAAGTTTTCTTCCCAGGGAATCTGCGCCGCCGATCCAACCACGAACATCACGTTGTCGAATTCTTTCGAAGCGGCGCGCGCCTGCCGCACCATCTCATCGGAGATGTCGACTCCGACCACCTGCCCGAAACCCTGCGGCCCATCGCCCGTCATGCGGGCCAGCAGACGCGTCGCCCACCCCGATCCGCAGCCCAGGTCGAGAATGCGCTCGCCCGGACGCAGCTCCATGCGGCGCATGGTTTTTTCCGTGATGTCGAGGTGATGGCGCTCCATCTTCGGGCCTTCACCGTCATCGGCCCAGCGGTTGAATTCCTGTCGCAGGCGATCGTCGGGAGATTGCGGTTTGTCGGTCATAAGAACGGCGCTACTGGCTCCTCGCTTCTAGCTTGCCACTAGCTAGAAGCCAGTAGCTAGCAGCCGGTAACACGGCGCAACTCCTCAAAGAACGCCGGATACGACACTCCCGCCGCATCCGCGCCGCCCATCGTCGTCTCGCCTTCGGCTCGTAAGGCGGCCACGGCAAATGCCATGGCGATGCGATGATCGCCGAACGAATCGAGACTCGCGCCGTGCAGATGCTGTCTGCCGGGAATCCGCAATCCATCGGGACGCTCTTCGACTTCCGCGCCCATCTTTCTTAGATTGGCGGCAACCGCGGCGATGCGGTCAGACTCTTTCACGCGCAGTTCCTTGGCGTCGCGCACTTCGAGGCCGTCATCCGTATAGGGCGCAACCGCGGCCAAGACCGGGATTTCGTCGATCAACGCGGCGGTATCGGCGCCGGCGATTACCGCTCCCTTCCACGCCGCGCCGCGCGCCTCAATGGTTCCTACCAGTTCGCCCTGATGTTCTTCGAGATGCGCGATCGAAACTTGCAACCCCATCTGCACCAGAATATCGAGCAGGCGCGCCCGCGTCGGATTCATCAGAATTCCAGGCAACGTAATCTGCGATCCGGGAAAGAGCGCCGCCGCACAGAGAAAGAACGCGGCGCTCGAAAGATCGCCGGGTACATGCGCCTCGATGGCGCGCAGCCGCTGTCCGCCGACGATCCGCGACGCATTCCCCATGCGCTCGACTTCCGCGCCAAACGCCCGCAACGCAATTTCGCCGTGATCGCGGGTGCGGATGGGTTCTTCGACCACCGTCTCGCCTTGGGCAAACAGTCCCGCAAACAGTACGCACGTTTTCACCTGCGCGCTCGCCACTTCCGGCCGGTAGTGAATCGGCTTCAGCTGTCCGCCACGAATTTTCAGTGGCGGACGTCCACCTTCGGTGGCCTCTATCCTCGCGCCCATCTCGGAAAGCGGCTTCATGATGCGAGCCATCGGCCGCCGCGAGAG
>JBGPFV010000292.1:0-4053 GCA_041483535.1 Terriglobia bacterium
GCGGAGACGCGGCAAGCCGCGTCTCTACGGGAAATTACTGCTGCTGCGTGCTTCGGGTGCTCGCCTTCTGTACCGTTTCCGCCGGACTGATTCCGGTTGCTCCCGCCACAAAGAAGTTGTGGTCGTAAAGATTGCGGTACATGCGGCCTGCGATCTCCGCTGCTTTGGGTCCGAAGGTGGGACGTCCGCCTTGCAGGAAAACGACTACCACAATGCGTCCAATGTCGCTGTTGGCGTAAGAGGCGAACCATCCGAAGCGCGTACCGGCTCGCGAACAGGTTCCCGTCTTGCCCAGGATCGATTCCTCGTTAAAGTTCAACCGCACGCTGCGCGCGGTGCCGTAGGCGACCGCTCCGGCCATGCCGTCGGAGAGTTCGGGAATCACGGGCTCGATATCGAGATGGCGCTTGACGCGAGGCTGGAAGCTGGCGACTTCATCGGGGGTGGTGGGATGTTGCAGGTAGTAGAGAGTGCCGCCGTTGGAGATCGCCGTCACCAGCGCGCCCAGTTGCAGCGGAGTCATCGAAATGCCCTCGCCAAACGAGCACATCTTGCCGACGCCGCCGAGTTTGGCGGAGATTTCTTCTTCCGGATAGGTGCCCAACTGTTCGCCGGGAATGCGATAGCCGGCAAGTTCGCCGAGCCCGAACTGGTGGGCATAGTACTGCACCTTCTCGAAGCCCAGTTTGCGCCCGACCGCTTCGAAGTAGGCGTTGTTCGAGTGCGCCAGCGCTTGCGTAAGATTCATGCGGTAGCGGCTTCCGAGCTTGACTTCAGTATCCGCGTCGATCACACCTTCGCTCAATGCGGCCAGAGCGACCGAGAGTTTAATGGTGGAGCAGGGCTGCGCGCCGCTTGCCAGCGCCAGCTTCTGATTGACCATGGCAAGAACGCGTCCGCTGGTCGGTTCAATGGCAACCACGGTGCCGTTCATATTGCCCAGGGCATCGATCGCGGCCTGGCGAACCACGGGGTCTTCACCGGCGGTCACGTCCCCTTCCGTGATATCGGAGGCGAACGAACTGGTGCTGAAACGCTCGTAGTAACGATGACGGCGATGGGGGGTGGCGGAAGAACGTCGGGTGGCGTAGTGCGAGTGCGGTGCGCGACTCCTCGCCAGGGTTCGCATGCGCTTCCTGGCATGCTGATTTTCCGTAACGGCGCGAGCCTTGCGGTGCGGCGTGAGAGCGCGCGGGTTCACGCTGGCTGCGATGCCATTCGCTTCCAGCAACATTGCTAGTCCAATGACAAATGCGAGACGAAGAAACCAGGCCCTAACTTTCACTTCACCATCCCCGGTGCTACTTGGCCAATCTAGCGCTTAGTTCCTCTGTCGGCCTAGTTCAATAGATGCAAGAGTCTGGCCAAATTACCACTCGGATGGCGCATTTTCCCGCAACTGTTCGATAGTAGGCGATTTAAGCGGTTCAGCGCAATGCAAAAGTACCAAGCGGCCACTAGCGGAATATTGGTGATAACTATATGAATAAATTGTAGTTAGCGTTATTTTTGTAGAGGTACCAACACCTTGGTAACCGGATCGGATTGTTACCTTGCAAGGTACCCGCACTTTGCATTAGTTTGCACATCCGGACTGGTGCGGGGCGAGGAGGTCTGGGTACCAGGATCCCAGCGTGAAGCATCTTTTCTGACACATTACTGACACATTGTGGCGGCGAGCGGAAGTGCCGGCTTGCGCGTTTTTCTGATATTTTCGGACGGCGTATCCTGATAGACGCTTGCGGAGGTGTGCACCTTGCGAACCGCGCTCGTGATATTGCTTGCGAACCTTTTTTTCGCCATCCCTCTGGCCGTCCCTCTGTTCGCCCGGGCTGCCGAGCGGACACTGGATGCGCGGCGGGCGGAACTGAATCGTCTGCTCGCCGAGGAGTGGGAATACACGCTACGCACCCAGCCTGAGCTTGCCACTCAGGTTGGGGACAATCGCTACAACGATCGGCTGAGCGATTTTTCGGACAAAGCGATTGCCGACGATCTCGAACATACTCGTCAGGCGCTGGCGCGTTTCGAGGCCATCGACGTCACCGGATTTCCCGAGCAGGAAAGGCTCAACCACGCGCTGATGGTGCGTAGCCTGCGCGAAGAGCTCGACCGCGCGCAATTCAAAAACTGGGAGATGCCGGCGACGCAGTTTGGCGGCATTCACCTGGGATACGCTTCGCTCGCGTTCGATTCTCCCTTCCGCAACGTAAAAGATTACGAAGACTACCTGTCCCGTCTGCGGCAGATTCCGCGCGTGCTCGACCAGGCCATGGGACACATGCGCGACGGACTGCGCGACCATCGCGTGCCGCCGAAGTATCTGCTGGAAAAAGTGTCCAGTCAGGCGCAGCAGATTGCCGACGATTCGCTCGACAAGAGTCCATTTACCGAGCCGCTGCGCAAGTTTCCCGATGCCACTTCCCAGGCAGAGCGCAAACAACTTCGCGAAGAGATCGAAAGTGCGGTGAGGAACTCAGTCGCGCCCGCTTACGCGAAGTTCGCGAGATTCGTGCGCGAAGATTACGCGCCTCATGGCCGCCTCGATCCTGGCGTGTGGGCCTTAGCCGACGGAGAAGCGCGCTATCGCTTCGCCGTCTGTCACCAGACGACCACCGATTTCACCGCCGACCAGATTCACCAGCTGGGGCTGAAGAGCGTCGCGGAAATTGAAACCCAGATGCTTGCCATCGCCAAGGCGCAGGGATTCAGCGATCTGAAATCGTTTAACGCGCACATCCGACAGGACCCGAAACTGCACGCCACGTCGGGGCAGCAATTGCTCGACCTGTACACGCACTATCGCGATCAGATGTATGGGAAGCTGCCGGAATTATTCGGGCGGCTGCCGAAGAACAAGCTGGCCGTGGTGCCGATGGAGTCGTTTCGCAGCGCGGACGGGGTTCCCGCCGATTATTCGCTGGGCGCCGGCGATGGCTCGCGGCCGGGGCGCATCAACGTCAACGAGTATGCGCCGGAGAAGCGACTGCTGCTGAATGTGGAAGCGATCGCGTATCACGAAGGCGTCCCTGGACATCACCTGCAATTTTCGATTGCGCAGGAACTCACCGGCCTGCCGCCATTCCGCAAATACAACCTCGATTTGAATGCGTATACCGAGGGCTGGGCGTTCTACTCCGAGCGTTTGGGGAAAGAGGTGGGCTTTTATCAGGACCCGTACAGCGATTATGGACGCCTGCAGAATGAAATGTGGCGCGCGGTGCGCTGGGTGGTCGATACCGGCGTGCACTCGAAGCACTGGACGCGCCAGCAGATGATCGACTATTTTCACGAGCACACGGCCATGGACGACCAGAACATCGAGACCGAAGTGGATCGCTACATAGCGTGGCCGGGGCAGGCGCTTTCCTACAAGATGGGACAGATGAAGATTCTCGAGCTACGGGCGCGAGCGCAGAAAGAGTTGGGAGCAAAATTCGATCTGCGTGCCTTTCACGACGCGGTGCTCGATCAGGGCCCGCTGCCGCTGGATCTGCTCGACGCGAAGATCGGCGCCTGGATCGCCGCGCAAGAAGTGATTCATTAGATGTCAGGTTTATCAGTGCTTGCCGAATGAGATGCTAATCTCCACGATGGTCCGCGAACTGCCGGCGGCATACACCCATTTCTTCACCGCAAATGCGGCCGACTCGCCGAGAATCGGATTGCCTCCCAGCAACTGGACATCCTCCACGTTCCCCTTCGCTGAAATGGATATCCGCAAGCGTACAGTTCCGCCAATGTTAAGCCGCTTCAGGGTCTCCGGATAATCCGGCTCGACCCAAGTAATCAGCTTTCTTTCGGCGCTGCTGCTGGGAAACCCGATGACGAGTGTCTTCACCCCCTCGGCGCTGGCTGTACTGCTCACATAGCCAATCGCGCCTCGCGTCCGGGCTACGTAAGCCACGACCTCGGCATCGGATCCAAGTGCCTTCGGGATGGAGCCTTTGCCGGTGAACACCAGGGTGCGGTAATACGTCTGCAAATCATCTTCGCTTCTGCCGAGGTACTCTTGCAGGAAGGCGGCGTGGGCCGGCCCAGCCTTCTCTAGTA
>JBGPFV010000293.1:0-3993 GCA_041483535.1 Terriglobia bacterium
TTAGCGTCGACAATGATTTCGCAGCCGGCAGCGCGCATGCGTTCCCCGCCCGCCCCGAAAAATTCAAGCTGCTCGTCTTGTGTGGTGGCGGGGCTTCGCCCCGCCAGGACGGGGCAAAGCCCCGTCACCACACGAGCAGGAGGGGATGCGCTGCGGCGCAGCGCTTCAATCAGCTGCGCGCCGTACATTTCTCCCGAGGCTTCGCCGGCTGAGATCAGGATGCGCACGCACACATTGTAAACGGGGGTAGGTGGAGCGGGGTTCAGTCGTCCGCGTTCGCCGTGACCGACGGAGGCCCCGCCGGCATCTCTTGATCCTTATACTGCAACTGGTAGAGCTTGTAATAAATCCCGCGCTGGGCCAGCAGTTGCTGGTGCGATCCCATTTCGCGGACCTGGCCTTTGTGCATCACGATGATCTTGTCGGCGCGCTGGATGGTCGAAAGCCGGTGCGCGATGATCAGCGCCGTCCGCCCTTCCACCATGCGGTTGAGCGCGTCGCGCACCCGAAACTCGGTTTCCGTATCCACGCTCGAAGTCGCTTCGTCGAGAATCAGAATCTTCGGATTGTGCGCCAGCGCGCGGGCGAAACTGATCAACTGCTTCTGTCCGGTCGAAAGCGTCGAGCCCCGTTCGCGCACTTCTTCTTTAAATCCTCCCGGCAAAGTTCGGATGAAGTCGGCGAGGTTGACATCCTCCGCTGCCTGCTCCACGTCTGCGTCTTGAATGCGCGCCGTCCCCAGGCGGATGTTGCCCGCAACCGTACCGCTGAATAGAAACGGGTCCTGCAAGACGACGCCGAAGCGGCCGCGCAGGTCGCCGAGGCTCATGTCTTTGATATCGACGCCGTCGATGCGAATCGCTCCCCGCTGCACATCGTAGAAGCGCATCAGCAACGAGATCAGAGTGGTCTTCCCTGCCCCGGTGTGCCCGACGACCGCGATCGTCTCGCCCGGTTCAAGCACAAAATTGACGTCGCGCAAAACCCAGTCGGGATCAGTGGTTTTTGGAGCGACGGGCGTCCCCGCCCGTCCCACTGTGCCCTCCGGACGGGCGAGGACGCCCGTCGCTCCATTTGCGTTATAGGCGAACCACACATGCTCAAACTCAATCCGCCCCGGCCCCTGCGGACGTTTCGTAACCGCCGCCGACGTCACCTCAATCTTCGTATCCAGCAGTTTGAACACGCGCTCTCCGGCCGCCATCGCCGACAGCAGGATGTTGTATTTCTCGCTCAAATCCTGAATGGGACGGAAGAAGCGCTGCGCGTACTGCATGAACGCGACCAGCACGCCAAGCGACATCGGAATTTGCACCAGATGGAGGGTGAGCTGGTTTGTCTTTATAGCTAAGCTGGAGACGCCAACATGCCGGAGGATTTCATTTCCGCCAAACCAGATGATGCTGGCGATGGCAATCGCCGATAGCACTTCCACCACCGGGTAGTAGACCGCGTAGGCCATGATGGCGTCTTTGAACGCCTCCATGTGCGAGGCGTTGATGGCGGAAAATTTATTGAAGGCGCGCTTCTCACGGTTGAAAAGCTGCAAGACCAGCATCCCCGAGACCGCTTCCTGTAGATACGAGTTGATGCGGGCAATGGCTGTGCGGATGCGCCGGTAGGAATCGCGCACCTTGTCGCGGAAAATCTTGGTGGCGTACACGATCAGCGGCAGCACGGCGAACGTGATCAGCGCCAGCTTCCAGTTCGTATTCATCATGATGGCGATAATGCCAGCCAGCACGAACACGTCCTCAAAAATCGAAACTACGCCCGCCGTGAACATCTCATTCAGCGCGTCGACGTCGGTGGTCACGCGCGTCACCAGTCGCCCCACCGGATTCTTATCAAAAAAGCCGGCGTGGATGTACTGCAAATGGCGGAAGATCTGTCTCCGCAGATCGAACATCACTTTCTGCCCCGTCCACTGCATGAGGTAGGTCTGGACAAACTCCAGCGCGAAAGTGAAAACTAGAATCCCAACATAGAGTCCGCCAATCTGCGCGATGCCGGTCAGCGGTGCGTCGCTCAGCCGGTCGCCAATCCAGGAATGCGAGTTCGGCGACTTCGCCAAATATTTGTCGATGGCGATCATGGTGAGGAACGGCCCCAGCACGTCCAACCCCGACTTCAGGATGATGGCCGCCAGCGCCACCGCCACGTGCCCCTTGTAGGGACGCAGATAGGTAAGCAGCCGCCGCATCAGCCGGCCGTCGTACGCTTTGCCTAATACTTCTTCTTCCTGATTGGAGGCCATTCGCCGCCGGAAACCCGCGCTAAAAACTAAAGATTACCCTAAATAGGTCATAGATAACGGAAAAGGCGCGAAGGATGGAAAAGCTTTGCGGCTACTGGGCGGGCTTGACCGCGTCGGCGACCGTCTTGCCCGGGTAACAGTCATTGCCAACGCCCTCCGATTGAACTCCCGCCTGTTTATCCGTGTGTTCCTTCATCCATCGGGCGAGAGGCTCAAGAAGCTTTTTGTTGGCTATACGATAGTCCATGTTCGATTTGCCGCCAATATCATTCTGATCATTGAGCGTGTTGAAAGTGGTCTCAAAGAGCAGTTTCTGCACCTTATCCTTCCGCGGGATGTCGAGACCTGTCCAACTGCCTTCGATCACCCACTGCGGGGGATCTTCGGAGTTTTCAGGACTATTCTTCAGCTCTTGCGCATCCAGGACTTCTTTCAGTTGCCGGATATCGTCCGCCGCGAGTTGCCCTTCGGTGATTTTGTCTCGCCTGTCTTTCATGTAGGTTTGACCACCGCGTTCCCGGCGAAAACGACCACCGCCAAACACGACGGTGCACGAGGCATCGACGCGTCCGTGGTAAAAATGACTGGAATAGATGCGAAACAAATAGCCGCTAACGTCAGCCACCGCGATCGCCTTTGGCGTCTCCGGAACTACACTTGCGACAAGTTGATTCTCAGCCATCGGCATGCAACTGGTTGGAGAACCTGCAACCCGTGCCGCTGACGGGCGTTGCTTTTGCAGATCCTGAAACCAATGCAGCAGCGGATCGAGGGCTTGCTTGAAAGGTTTGCGGCTCCCAGGCGATATGAAAAACGAGTTCCTGCCAACCGCCCCGGCGACGAACCGCGAGTTGCATGTCATCCGCCGTGTCGGTGACGAGAGGTTTATGAATATCGGCCTGCGACAGGCCGCTGAGCTGCTGATTGGCGATCAACGTACGCAGTTGGTCCAGGCGAGACAGCTCCATCGTGCCCTTGTACATCTCGTTCTTGTTCTGGAACATTTTCTCCAGGCGATAGGTACCATCGTCGCTCACCAAAGCGCACACGGCCTCACCTGGCTGCACACGCTCAATGCGGAGTATCGCGGGGGAGACAGATTGACCGCGCAGACCGCTGGCCATGAATAAGATGCCAGCGGACATCATGAGAAACGATTTTATCGTCTTAGTTAGGCTAATAAGCGCGATTGATACCACACCCAAGCGGAAATTTCCAGATAGTTGTTCCTGCTAGCCGGCCACCTTCCGGTCTCTGTGCTGCGTTCGCAGGCTTCCATACGAACGGGGATCGACTCCGGCCGGTCGTCTTCGCGCTGCCGATCTAATTGGGTTTCTTGACAGCTCGCGCGCCCGCAACCGGCTTGCCAGCCCTCGGAGGTCTGCAGTCCCGGCTCTCGCGGCAATTCGGGCACACTACCTTGGCATTCTTTTCGGCCATTTCATGCAGGAAGGCGGAAAACGTCTGGCCGCAATGGTCGCATAAAACATCAATCGACTCATTGCTCGAATTTGTGCTCGTCACGGTTCCACCTCCGCCTGGTTGAGCCCTTCCGTAGCGGGCCCCTGCGCTCTATTCTAAGCGACGTTCAGGTAACCTGCCGGAGGCGCGTCCCATAGAATAACAATAAAGAAGAGCATGCCCCTCGGCCTCTACATCTCGGTTCCCTTCTGCCGGACCAAGTGCAGCTACTGCAACTTCGCCTCCGACGTGTTCTCGAAGTCCGCTTACGAAAA
>JBGPFV010000294.1:0-3976 GCA_041483535.1 Terriglobia bacterium
CAACCGTCCCAATACCGCGCTCGCGCAGCCCCATCTCAAGATTCGTGCCCGTGAAGCTTCCGGGCAGCGACTTGTGGATCAGAACATCGTGTGGTCGCGACGCCACCTCCGCGTGCAGTTCCCATTCCTTGCTCCCTTTGCGGAACACGGCGGCGTCAGCCTGCGGTGACGCATGCTGAATCGCAACCACAGGCACCCCGTGGGCGCGCGCCGCATCCATGGCACGCAGCACGTTCGCCAGACTGCCCGCTGGATAGGTAATGGGAAGCTTGCCCGTGAAATATTCATTCTGGACGTCAATCACCAACAGGGCGCGTTTCGGGTTCTCCGTCACAGAGCCCATTGTAGGACAGCACGGTCATTACGGGGGCGTCATGTGTTGCACCCAACCTCGTGTGTAAAATGGTGGTCCATGCCTGAGCTCAAAGTATTGTTGTCACGCGAAACCATTGCCCAGCGGGTTGCCGAGATGGGAGCGGAGATCGCACGCGATTTTCGCGGCCAATCGATTATCTTCAT
Source organism: Terriglobia bacterium (assembly GCA_041483535.1). Lineage (GTDB taxonomy): Bacteria > Acidobacteriota > Terriglobia > Terriglobales > Acidobacteriaceae > Acidiflorens. Next base: position 520 of record JBGPFV010000294.1, read on the forward strand.
CGGCGTTCTCAAGGGCGCGGCCGTTTTCTTGAGCGATCTTGCGCGTCAGGTTCCGCTCGACGCCACCTTCGACTTTATCGGGGTTTCCAGTTACGGCAACCGTCCCACCGCCAAAGAAGATCCGGCGGGCCACGCGGCGTGGGATTCGCTGGGCGAAGTGCGTTTGACCAAAGACATGGATCAATCGCTGGCCGACCGCAACGTCATCCTGGTCGAAGACATCCTCGACACCGGCCTGACCCTGAACTACATTTCAAAACTGGTCGAAGCGCATCAACCCCGGTCGCTGCGCATTGCCGCCTTGCTCGACAAGCCCTCACGCCGCAAGCAGCCGATCCAGGCGCACTACATCGGCTTCACCATTCCCGACGCTTACGTGGTCGGCTACGGCTTGGACTATGCGGAAAAATACCGCAATCTTCCGGATATCTGCGTGCTGGAAGATTTGTAATTGGTAATTGTGAAAACGCGGGTCCTCGATTCTCAAATTACCAATTACAAATTACAAATGAGCGTGTGGAAGAGCCGCTGCGACCGCCTGATATGATGAAGCCTGTGAAAACGACCGCCTCGCAAACTGGACGCCTTTCCGAGGTGGAACCCCTCCTGCTCGAAGTGGCCGACGTTGTTAACACCACGCTCGACCTGGAAACCACGCTACGGCGCGTGGCGGAACTGGTCCGCAAAGTCATCGACTACGAAATTTTCGCCATCCTGTTGCTCAACGAGCAACGTCAGGAATTGTACGTACGCTTCCATGTGGGATATCCGCAGGAAGTCGCCGACCGCCTGCGCATGAAAGTGGGTCAGGGAGTGACCGGACGCGCGGCCGAGACTCGGCAGGCCGTCTTGGTCGCCGATGCGGCGCAGGAAGATTTCTACATTGAGGCTCTGCCCAATGTGCACTCGGAACTGGCCATCCCGCTGATCGTCAAGAACCGGGTAATTGGCGTGATCGACATTGAGGCGCGCGAAACGGGATACTTCACGGAAGAGCACAAACGCCTGCTGACGCTGATCGCGTCGCGCATGGCGGTAGGCATCGAGAACGCTCGCCTGCACACACGCATCACCCGCCAGGCCCGAACCCTGCTTCTGCTGAACGAAATTGCCCGCGAACTCACGTCGATTCTGAACCTCGACGAATTGCTCAAGCGCATCGCCGAACTGCTCAAGCGGCTGATCGACTACCAGATGTTCAGCATTCTTCTGCTCGATCCCAGCGGCGAAACCCTGCGGCACCGGTTCTCACAACGCTTCGAGGAACGACTGCATCTGAAACACGATATCCCGCTGGGCCGGGGCGTGGTGGGGTACGCGGCGCAGGCCAAGGAAGCGGTCCTGGTGCCGGACGTCGCCAAGAGTGAGCGCTACATCGCCGTAAATCCGGAGACGCGCTCGGAGCTGGCGGTCCCTCTGATCTATCAAGAAAAGGTTATCGGAGTCCTCGATCTCGAGCACACCCGTCGCGGCTATTTCACCGAGGATCACAAGCGCACCCTGACAACGCTCGCGGCGCAGGTGGCGATCGCCATTGAAAACGCCCGCCTCTACGAGCACATCGCGCGGCAGGAGCGGCGGCTGGAACGCGATCTGGCGTTGGCGCGCGAACTGCAATTTCGCTTGCTGCCGCCTTCGCTTCCCAAAATGCAGCATCTCGAAGTTGAGGCCAAGTTTCTTCCCGCCCGCGCCATCGGCGGCGATCTCTACGACTTCGTCCCCTATTCGTTGTCGAGGCTCGGGATCGCGGTGGGAGACGTAAGCGGCAAAGGCGCCCCGGCGGCCATTTATGCCGCGCTCGTCAGCGGCATTCTGCGCTCCCATGCGCCGATTGAGCCGGGCCCGGCGGAGATGCTCTCGGCCGTGAATCTGTCGCTGGCGGAACGCAGGATTGCAGCGCAGTTCGTTTCCATCATTTACGCGGTGTGGGACGACGAGCGGCGGACGCTGGTGGTGGCGAATTCCGGCTTGCCGCGGCCCATCTACAGTCACGACGGCAAAATCGAGTTCATCGACGCGACCGGGTTGCCGCTTGGACTGTTCGACGAAGCCGATTACGACGAATTCAGTTTCAAGGCCAAGCCGGGCGATCTCTTCGTGTTCTACAGCGACGGTATTCTCGACGCGCGCAACCGGGAGGGCCACTCTTTTGGGTCGGAGCGTGTGGCCGCGATCGTCGCCGGCTGCGCCAACAAGTCGGCGGGCTGCGTGGTGAACGAGATCTTCAAAGCAGTGACCGAGCACGCCGCCGGGGTGGATACGTTCGACGATCAGACGGTGGTCGCCATCAAAGTAAAAGCCGGCCCGGGCAAACGCAAGTGAAGCGCGCGGGCGCATCCCCGTCCGTGCGTCCACCCGCGTTCGGGTATCGTGGCGCGGCTTCGGGAAAGCGCGCTACCGAACCCTACTGCGGAGGCCTCTACTGCGAAGCAGTGCCGCTTGCAGGCCTTGCCGCACGCTACGGAACTCCCCTGTACGTTTATTCGGCGGCGATGATCCGCGCCCGCCTGAATGCCTTCGCTCACGCGTTTCATTCCACTCCGCACACGCTGTGTTATTCGGTAAAGGCGAATTCGACGCTCGGGATTCTGCGCCTGGTGGCCGACGAAGGGGCGGGCTTCGACGTGGTGTCCGGCGGCGAACTGCAACGAGTTCTGCGGGCAAGCCCGAAGGCCGCGGGCAAGGTCGTGTTCTCCGGCGTGGGCAAGACGGCGGCGGAGATGGAACTTGCGTTGCCCTCTGGCATTTTACTGTTCAACATTGAAAGCGCTTCGGAACTGAACTTGCTTTCAGCCACCGCGACCCGATTGAAGAAACCAGCGGCAGTCGCGGTGCGGGTCAATCCCGATGTCTCGGCAAAAACGCATCCGTATATTTCGACCGGGCTTCATCAGCACAAATTCGGCGTGCCGATCCCGGAGGCGCGGACGCTCTACGCGCAGGCCGCAAAGCAGCCTTATCTGAAAGTGGCCGGAGTCAGCGTCCACATCGGATCGCAGATCACCGATGTCGGTTCCTTCCAGGAGGCGCTCGAACGCGTGGCCGATCTGGTTCGCGTGCTGCGCGAAGAAGGTCACGATATTCGCTACATCGACGCTGGCGGCGGCCTGGGAATTTCCTACGAGGGAGCGCGGGAGAATTTCGGGAAACAGATTGCGGCGTACGCGAAGGCGGTGCTGGGTCCGTTGCGCGGATTGAAGCTGCATTTGCTGCTCGAGCCGGGACGTGCCATCGTGGGACCGGCGGGCGTGCTGCTGACGCGCGTTCTCTACCGGAAGACGAATAATCACAAGCGCTTTCTGATTGTCGATGCAGCGATGAACGATCTGGTGCGTCCTTCTCTGTATGGCGCGTATCACGAGATTGTTCCGGTGAGCCGCGCGTCCCGCGAAATGGAAGTTACCGATGTGGTCGGCCCCATCTGTGAGACCGGCGACTTTTTTGCGCGCGACCGAAA
>JBGPFV010000295.1:0-3968 GCA_041483535.1 Terriglobia bacterium
ACCAGCCGCGGGGAAGGTGGAAGCGGAGAATCCTAGCGCGCGGGTTTACAAGTGGACACTGGCGCCGGGAGCTACATCGGCGATGCATACCCACGAGCGTCCCTACCTGATTATTTCGGCGACTCCGCTGGTGCTGAAGATGACCGATCCCGAAGGGAAGTCATTTACGCACGAAGTGAAGGCGGGAGACGTTCACTGGGTCGATGCCAAAGTGACGCACTCGCTGGCCAACGAAGGGACGACGGCGGGTCAGATTGTGGAGATTGAGTTGAAGTAGGCGTCTGCGAGCAAATCCGCGCGTCCCGAGTTTCGCGGACAAGTTTCGCAGACAAGAGTGTCCGTGCCACACGGTTTGTTATTCTTATCTGCCATGCCCCGCACCCTGGATGCTGAGCTTCGACAGGCGTTAGCCGCGCGTATCCGTTTTTACAATGAAATGGGAATTTATGACTTTTACCGTCGCCCCCAGTCGGGCGGCGCGGGAGAAGTGCCGGAGGCAGTGGACGCAACACAAGTCGCGGTTTCCGAATACACACTTGAGCCAGGAGAAGAGATGAGTCCAAGGAAGGCCACGGCGGTCGCGATGCCGGTTGCGCTTGCGGTTGAAGAGAATATTTTCGAGGTAATGGCGTTGAAGCCGGAGCAGAGTGTGAGCGATCCGGTGAAAGCGCTGAAAGTCATCCGCGAAGATTTGGGCGACTGCACGCGCTGCGTGCTCCACAAGCAGGGACGGAAACAGATTGTGTTTGGCGTTGGGAATCCAACCGCCGAGCTGATGTTCGTGGGCGAAGGTCCGGGCGCCGATGAAGACGCGCAGGGCGAGCCCTTCGTGGGGCGCGCCGGGCAACTGCTCAACAACATGATCAAAGCGATGGGGATTGAGCGCGGGCAGGTGTACATCGCGAACATCGTGAAATGCCGTCCGCCGGGGAATCGCACGCCCGAGCGCGAGGAGTGCGCGACCTGTTCGCCATTTCTGATGCGGCAGATTGCCGTGGTCAAACCCAAGGTGATCGTGGCGCTGGGAGCGGTGGCGGCGAAGACGCTGCTGGCGATGAGTGCTTCGATGATGCAACTGCGCGGGCGCTTCTATGACTTCAAACCCGCAGGTGTGCGGAGCAACGATTCCGAGTGGGATGGATGCAAGCTGGCGGTCACCTACCATCCCGCGTTCCTGCTGCGCGATCCGCGGCAGAAGGGCGAGGCGTGGAAGGACTTGCAGATGGTGATGAAGGAGTTGGGGATGAAGGCGCCAAAAGCGAACACGTAGGGACGGCCGCCCTCGGCCTTCCAGCCGGGCGGAGCCCGGCAGCGTCAGTAGTAATTGAGTTTTCAGCGATCCTTATGGAAATCACCGCAATCAGCAAATCAACCGCCGAGCATTACATCTGGGGCAACCGTTGCGACGGCTGGCATCTGGTAAAGAATCCGAAGCTCAGCGTGATTCAGGAGCGCATGCCGGCGGGCACGGCGGAGGTTCGCCATTTCCACCATCACGCGCAACAGTTCTTCTACATTCTCGCGGGCGAGGCCGCCATGGAAGTGGATGGGCGTCTGATTGTGATGACTGCTGGAGAGGGCGCTTGGATTCCACCAGGCATACCGCATCAGATGAAGAATGACTCGGGTGACGAACTTCACTTCCTTGTCATTTCGCAACCGCCATCACACGGGGACCGGAAAAACGCGTAGGGATCGTCGTTCCCCCCTCAAGAGTTGTCATCCTGAGCGAAGCGAAGGACCTGTTTTCCCCGACGTCAACACAAAGCAGGTCCTTCGCTCCGCTCAGGATGACAAGTCGCAAATGAGGATGACAAATCGTAAAGCGCCTGAAAGTTGTGCAAGCGGCGTTGTTCCTCTTCAACTCATGCCCATCCAGCGGAGTGTTAGCATTTCCTAGCCGGTGAGACGCCGGCGTTACCTCCCACATGCCCCTCTTCTGCGACGTTGCTCTTGCGGTGCCGCTTGACATGGTGTTCACTTATGCCATCCCTCCGGGCATGGAGCCGGTCGTGGGCGGGCGGGTGCTGGTGCCGTTCCGGCAACAACGCATGTCGGGCATCGTCGTCGAGTTGCATGACCGTCCGCCGCAAGTTAAGACCAAGAAGGTTATTGAAGCGCTCGACCTCTCGCCCGTTCTCGACGAACATCTGCTGAAACTGGGGAAGTGGATTGCCGATTACTATCTCGCACCGGTGGGCGAAGTGTTTCGTACCATGCTGCCGCTGGCGGCGGAGTTCAAGCGGGCAATTGCGTATCGCATCACCGATGAGGGGCGGATGGCGCTGCATCTGGCGGGGATGTCGGGGTCTCCGGCGCGGTCGAAGCGGACTCCGGAACAGCAACTGGTGGAATTTCGCGTGCTGGATCATCTGGCGGAGCGGGAGGGCGTGCGCGCGGAAAGGCTGCGCGGGGCGACGCGGGTGGGAAAGGCGCTGCTGGCGGGAATGGTGCGGAAGCGGTGGATTGCGCGCGAGGATGTTTCGGCGGCTCGGGATGCGGCGCGCGTGCTGAAGGTCGCGGTGCTGCTGGGGGCCGAAGCTGCGGAGGCTTCGCCTCCGCTGGACGGGCGAGGCGCCCGTCCCCACACGGGCCTTGCCTCGGCGAGCGCCGCAAGGAAGCTTAATGAGAACCAGCGCACTTTGATTGAGACACTCGCGGCTTCCGGCGGGCGCTTGCCAGTGGAGGCTTTACGCGGGTTGGAGGTTCCGCGCACTACACTGGGCACTTTGGTGCGGCGCGGGTTGATTGAGTTGGTGGATGAACCGCAGGACTTCACGGCTTCCGGAGTCAAACTTTCAAAGCTGAAGCCTCGGCAGTCTCCATTTGAGTTCGAGTTCAGCCCGGCGCAGAAAGAAGCGCTCGCGAGGATTGGCGAGGCCGTGGCCGCGCGCAAATTTGGCGGGTTGCTGCTGCACGGCATCACGGGATCGGGAAAGACTGCCGTCTATCTCGCCTGCATGCGCGAGGTGCTGGAGCAGGGGCGGTCGTCGATCCTGCTGGTTCCTGAAATTGGACTGACTCCGGCGGTGGCGGCGGATCTGCATCAGGTGTTCGGTGATGAAGTTGCCATCCTGCATTCGGGGTTGTCGGATGCGGAGCGGGCCGAGCAGTGGCATCGCATACGGCGCGGCGAGGCGCGGGTGGTGGCGGGAACGCGGTCGGCGGTATTCGCGCCGGTCGGCGATCTGGCGCTCATCATTGTCGACGAAGAGCAGGATTCGTCTTACAAGCAAGAGGAGACGCCGCGCTATCATGCGCGCGATGTGGCGGTGATGCGGGCAAAAATGGCGGGAGCGGTCGTGGCTCTGGGCTCGGCGACGCCATCGCTGGAGTCGTACTACAACGCGAAGAAACATAAGTATGCGCTGGTGGAGTTGCCGGACCGGGTGGAGATGCGTCCGCTGCCCGAAGTCGAGATTGTCGACATGCGGCAGGAATTTCAGGAAACCGGCCAGGAGCAGGTGATCTCGCGTAAACTCGCGGCGGAGATTCGCGAGCGGCTGGAAAAGAAAGAGCAGGTCATGGTGCTGCTGAACCGGCGCGGATATTCTCCGGTGGTGTTGTGCCGCGCTTGCGGCAAGACTTTGCAGTGCAAGAACTGCGCCGTCTCGATGACGCACCACAAGCGCGAACGCAAGATGGAATGCCATTATTGCGGACATGTCGAGCACATCCCCGACAAGTGCGCACATTGCGGCAGCGAGTATGTGTACTTTGTCGGGACGGGATCGGAGAAGCTGGAAGAGTTGCTGCACGGCATGTTTCCGCAGGCGCGGATCGGACGGCTGGATCGCGATACGGTGCGCGGGCGGGAAGATTTCGAACATGCGCTGAACGCGCTGAATGAAGGCGCGCTCGACATGCTGGTGGGGACGCAGATGATTGCAAAAGGCCACGACATCCACGGCGTGACGCTGGTCGGCGTGGTCGGGGCGGACATGGCGCTGGGGTTGCCGGATTTTCGC
>JBGPFV010000296.1:0-3954 GCA_041483535.1 Terriglobia bacterium
CTTGCGTCAGTTGCGCTTTGGCATGAAAGAGTCGGTGGCGGGCGTGCTGGCGCTGATGTTCTGCACCACCCAACTTCATTACACGCAGAACATGATGGAGAACAACTACATCCTGTTGCTGACGCTGACGGGATTTTCATTTCAATACGAGTGGTTGCGCACCGGGAGCCGGCGGGCACTTTTTGGGGGATCTTGCGCGCTGGGTCTGAACCTGCTTACGCGTCTTACCACCGGGATGGACCTTATCGCGGCGGGAATCTTTGTCTTGCTTGTGCTTTGGTTTGAAGCTCTCACTGGAGCGACGGATGTCTCGCCCGTCCCGCAGTTTGGCGGCCGGGCGGGGACGCCCGGCGCTCCACCGTCAAAGGCGGCGCTCGACGCGGCACGCAGTCGCGGGTTGTGGCTGCGTTTCGTCGACTATTGCAGAGTCGCGGCGCCCGTTTACCTGTTCTTTCTCTTCGTCGATCGTGCTTATCAGTTCGACCGCTTCGGGTCTTTCACCAATACCTACGTAACGATATTCGCGCGGGAATATCGGCAACGGGATCCTACGCTGCCGGCTAACTTTCCCTGGAGCACGCCTTTTCATACGGGCGTTCTCGGGGCGCTGTTTCAGCCGGAGAAATCTATCTTTCTCTTCGATCCGCTTCTGGTGCTGGCAATTTTCCTGCTGGCGTGGCTGTGGAAGCGGCTGACTCCAGAGGTGCGCGCTTATGGGGCGGCCTCTGTTCTACTGTTGCTCGGCTATGTCTGCTTTTATGCGCGCTACACCTTCTGGAGCGGCGACTTTGCCTGGGGCGACCGCTATGTTTCGACCTCGGTGGAACTGGTGGCGCTCATTGCCGTGCCGCTGCTGATGCGCTATCGGGAGGTTCTGGGGAAGACGATCTGGCGCGCGGGATGGGCGCTGACGGCGGTCAGTTTGGCGATTCAGTTGGCATCGCTCGCCTTCTGGTTGCCGCTGGAAATTTACCAGATGGAGACGCTGGGGCATCCTACGTTCGTGATTGTTTTGCGTTGCAAGAACATCGTCGCCTTTGCGATGGGCAAGATGGATGCCTGGGGATTGATCACCGGAGCCATGACCCAGGACACCTGGGATTACGTTCACATAACGACGTGGAATTTTCTGCCGTTTGTGCTGCGGCGGGTTGGGGTGGCTCCGGGCTGGGTTGTGAATACGACGCTGGCCCTCTGGATTGCGGGGATTGCGGCGCTGGGAGCGGCGTTGGTGCGGTTGCGAAATAGCTTGCGTGCGGTCGCGTGAGAGCGGCCTGTCAAGTCAAGTAGCTACTCTTTCGCCCCTTCGGGGCTTGCTCGATACCCACTTGTCACCCACGGCTTGCGCCGCTTCGCGGCTCATGCGTCCTGCGGTCCACCGTTTCGAGTTCTGCTATGATCGCGGCAGAGCCGGGGAAGACCGGCGGATTACATCCTTTACGAGGAGTTTTTATCATGGAAATGGCCGCTCTTCCTCTAGGCTCCCGCCGCAACGAAGATATCGCGCTTGACCTGATGAAATTTATCGCCATGACTACCGGCTACGGCAAGACGGCGGGGGCGGGAGTCGGCTTTCAGGGCGGAAGTTCGGCCGACAAGCCGGAGGAATACGCCGCGCATTTGCTGGAACTCTACGGGCGGTGTTTGCAGTCGGTGGGTGGGAAGTAAGCTGGACCTATCGCGAATCGAGAAATTGCGGTCGGCGCAGGCAGCTGCCGAGCTGTGCTCGGCTTGGACGGGCGAGGTCGCCCGTCCCCACACGAGCAAGTGCCACCGGTAACCCTTTGCCTTTGAACGTCTTCGTTGACAAGTTTGTCGGGGCTGGGCTATTCTTAAGATCTTTGGAAGTGAAGTGGAAGTCCTGCGGCTGCCCGCCTGGAACACCTTGCGCGCGTTCTGCGTGGATTGAATTGGGCACTCAGCGGTCTTCATTATTTAACGTTCTTTAAGGTCTGGGAGATTTCCGATGTCAACCTATTTCCCGAAAGAGGGAGATATTGCGCGTAAATGGTTTGTGGTGGATGCGAGCGGGCTTGCGCTCGGACGCCTGGCCTCGCGCGTAGCTCGAATTCTGATCGGCAAAGAGAACCCGAAGTACACGCCGTTCCTCGATACCGGCGATCACGTGGTGATCATCAACGCCGAAAAGATCAAAATCACCGGCATGAAGGCGGATCAGAAGATGTATCACCGCTATACGGGGTATCCCGGCGGACTGCGCTCGGAAGAAATGAAGAAGCGGATGGTGCGCAAGCCGGAGCTGATCATCGAAGACGCGGTGTCGCGCATGTTGCCCAAGAACAAACTGGGCAAGCAGATGTTTACGAAGTTGAAAGTGTACCGTGGGGACAAGCATCCGCACGCAGCGCAGAAGCCGGAAGTGAAGGTGTTGGCGTAGCAAACAAGGTCTTAGGTGTCAGGTCTTAGGTCTTAGGAACCCGGCGCCGCAGAATTTTTCGAAAGGTTAAGAGCACCGGGTTAGCTGAATGCTGACGGCTGAGTGCTGAAGGCTGACATGGCAGAAATTGTTCAATACTACGGAACCGGACGGCGCAAGGCGGCGATCGCGCGGGTTTTTCTTCGTCCTGGCAGCGGCGAGTTCAAGGTTAACGGCAAGGCGTTCGAGGAATACTTTGTGACGCCATCGCAGCGCATCAGCGCGAAGTCGCCGCTGGTGTCGACCGAGACTGCGGCGAACTTCAACGTGCTGGCGAACGTGTGCGGCGGCGGAGTCGCGGGACAAGCCGATGCGGTGCGCCTGGGGATCACGCGCGCGCTTATGGTATTCAACGCTGAGTTCCGGGCCAAGCTGAAGGCCGAGGGCCTGGTTACGCGCGACCCGCGCGCCAAAGAGCGCAAGAAGTATGGACAGAAGGGCGCACGCAAGCGCTTCCAGTTTAGCAAGCGGTAGAACGTGTAGAGACGGGGCTTGCCCCGTCTCTCTCGCGAAAGGAGACGCGGCCAGCCGCGTCTCTACAAGAGTAAGGCGTTAAAATTCATCCCCCCACCTCCCCGAGATGGGGTGGAAGGGAATGGCAATCCGGGGCCTGTGAGTGTCCGGATGCAGACCAACTGAGGAGGTTGATTGGCAAACATTACGATGAAGGAGTTGCTCGAAGCAGGCGTTCACTTCGGGCACCAGACGAAGCGGTGGAACCCAAAGATGAAGGAGTTCATTTTTGGCGAGCGCAACGGCATCTACATTATCGACCTGCAGAAGACGCTGAAGATGTTCAAAGAGGCGTCGAAATTCGTGCAGGACCTGGCCGCCGAAGGCAGAATCGTGCTCTTCGTGGGGACCAAGCGCCAGGCGCAGGACGCGATTGCGGAAGAGGCACAGCGCTGCTCGATGTACTACGTGAACCAGCGCTGGCTGGGTGGCCTGCTGACTAATTGGATCACCGTACAGAAATCCGTGAAGCGGCTCAAGGAACTCGACGAAATGGCCACCGATGGCCGTTACGATCTGCTTCCGAAGAAAGAAGTGATCAAGCTGGAGCGCGAGCGCAAGCACCTGCAGGCGAATCTTGCCGGCATTAAGAATATGACGCGGTTGCCAGACGCGATCTTCGTCATCGATTCGAATAAAGAGCAGATCGCGGTACGCGAGGCGCGCAAGCTCGGTATTCCGGTGGTCGCCGTGGTTGACACCAATTGCGACCCCAGCGAAGTGGATTATGTGATTCCGGGCAACGACGATGCGCTCCGGGCGATTCGCCTGTTTGCGGCCAAGATTGCCGATTCCGTTGCGGAAGGCGCCCAGCTCATGACCGACAAGCAGGTGGCTGATCTGGCCGCCGCGGCCCAGCAAGCAGAAGCCGCCGTTGGAGAGATGCCAGTGGAAGGGGCAGGGATTTCTGCCGAAGCCGGTTCAGAAGACATCAGCATGGAAGATGTCCTGGGTACGGGCACGCGCAAGCAGCCCGCCGCCAAGGAAGCTGCAGCTGACGAACC
>JBGPFV010000297.1:0-3954 GCA_041483535.1 Terriglobia bacterium
CGCGTGCGACGACACTTCCATCACCGCCTCGGTGACTCCCTGGCCCAGGCCCTCCGACAGAAGGCGGTTCAGTTCCAGCGCTTCCGGCGTGGTGTGCGGCGCTGGAAGAATCTTCCCGGCAACGTGATATTCGATGGTTCCGACCAGCGCGGTCTTACGTCCGGCCGCCTGGAATATGGATTCGATCAGGAACGCGGTCGTGCTTTTTCCATTCGTGCCGGTGATTCCAGTATTCGCAATTCGCTCGGCAGGACGCTTGTAGAAATTCGCACTAAGGCGGGCGAGCGCCCGGCGGCCATGCAGAACTTGCGCCCAGGCAACCGCGGGACGCGGCATTTCGGCCGGCGAGTCGGTGACGATGGCAACCGCTCCAGCGGCGATGGCTTGATCGATGAAGCGATTGCCGTCGCTGCTCTCGCCCTTCATCGCGACAAAGACCGTTCCGGGGCGCACCCGCCGGGAGTCGTATTCCACCCCGGCAACGCCCGGGTTTCCGCTCTGGGAGAGGACCTCGGCGCCCTGCAGGAGCTGTTGGAAGGTCATTGGAGTGATTATAAATACCCGGGTTTCAGCCGGTCGATGGGTTCCCCTGTGAACCTCTGTGTTCCCTGTGGTTCAGGCTTTTTTCCAACCACAGGGAACACAGAGGTACACAGAGGAAATCAAAACCTATCTACCGAAACGCACGGTGATGCGCGATCCAGCCGCGACGTGCGCACCGGGCAGAGGCGATTGCTCGCGCGCGACGCCGCTGCCGATGGCGTCGAGGTCGAGCCCGGCATCCTCCGCCGCCTCCATCGCAACCCGCAGATTCTTGCCGAGAAAGGATGGCACCTCGATCCCTCCTTCTTCCACGTCGAGGACCACCGTCCCGCCGGCGGGCAATTTCTGCGCGGGTGAATTTTCGGATTGAGTGCCCGCGGAACTTGTTGCCCGCGAACTTGCAGCCGCCGTCATCGCCGCAGTCTGTGCGGCGGGAACGATCTGCGCGCCGATCGTCCCGGGCCTTGCCGATGCTGGAAGGGCGGGCGCTCCATTAGCCTCGGCCATATCCAAACTGGCGCCCAGATGATCGGGCGAGCTTTCTTCCAGGCTTGACTCAGGGACGTTGCGGCGAGCCAGCAAGACCTGGCGGCTGGGCGGAAGTTGAACGTCATGCGGGACGTGCAGATACCCGAGCACCTGCTGCGTGATCCGTTGGAAGACCGGCGCCGAGATCTGACCGCCCTGGTGCAGGCCGACAGCGGAGTCGAGGATCACCACCACCGCGATTTGCGGATCATTGATGGGAGCAAACCCGGCAAAAGACGCCACATACTTCGTCTTCGAGTAAGCGCCGGTGGCCGTGTCAACCTTTTGAGCCGTCCCGGTTTTGCCCGCCGAACTGTAGCCCTCGAGAAGAGCTTTGCGTCCGGTCCCGTGGAGCACCACTCCCTGCAGCATCTGGCGCATCTCGGCCGCGGTCAGAGATGAAATCACTCGCGTCCCCGCGGAGGGTTGGAAGGCGATGGTTTGCGGAGTATTCTGCGACGCAATGGTGCCCGCCACAATGCGTGGCGGGACGCGCACGCCGTCGTTCGCAATCGTCGAGATCAGGGAAACCAGTTGCAGCGCCGAAATGCCGATCTCCTGGCCCATGGAAATCGCCGCGATCGAAACCTTCGACCAGCGCTCCACCGGCTTCGTCATGCCGCGCGTTTCGCCGGGAAGTTCGATCCCGGTTTGCTGGCCGAATCCGAAGGCGCGAATGTATTTGTAGAGGCGCTCGTCGCCGAGCCGCAGCGCAACCTTGATGGCGCCGACGTCGCTCGATTCGGCGATGATGTCCGCCACCGACAACATGCCGTGCGGCTTGCTGTCGCGGATACGCATTCGGTTGATGACGATCGATCCCATCTGGCAGTCGAACATTTCGTCGGGGCGCGTGACTTTTTCTTCCAGGCCGCCGGAGATGGTCACCATCTTGAAAGTCGAGCCCGGCTCATAAATGTCGCTCACCGCGCGGTCTTTGAGGGCCTCGTTGGTAATTTCCTTCCGGAGATTGGGATTGAATGTGGGCCGGTTGGTGAGCGCCAGAATCTCCCCGGTGCGGGGATTTTCCACGATCGCCGTGCCGGCAATGGCATGCGTCTCTTCCATCCCGCGCTCGAGTTCCCGCTCGGCGATGTACTGGATGTTCTGGTCGATGGTAAGGACGAGGCTGTTGCCGGCCTCCGGCTCCTGTTCAACACTGGCAAACCAGCGCTTGCGCGCGTCCACCGAAATCATCAGCTTGCCGGGCTTGCCCTGCAATTGCTGGTTGAACTGGCGCTCCAGGCCGCTCATGCCCTGATCGTCGGTGCCCACGTACCCCAGAATTTGCGCTGCCAGTTCGCGTTTTGGATAAAAGCGCTTGGCCTCTTTCTGGAAGTGGATGCCTTGCAGATTCAGCGCGCGAATGCGATCGATCTCTTCGGCATCGGCCTTGCGAGCCACCCAGCAGAAAGTCTTGTGGGCGCGGCAGTCCGCGAGCACGACGCGGGGATCGTCTTTGGTGATGCGCGTAACCAGGCTGATGGTATTGGCGAGGTCGGGGGCTTCCGAGGGCACCACGAAGGCCGAGTCTACCTGGATGGACATCGCCAGGTCACGTCCGGCGCGATCGTAGATGACGCCGCGCTTCGGCGAAAGATCGAAGCTCCGCTGTTGCTGGTGCTGCGCGCGGCGCTCGAAGTCGCCGTAACAGAAAATTTGCAGATAGATCAGCCGCAGACAGATCGCCAGCAGCCACAGGCAAAGCCATCCCGACAAGGCGTAGAGCCTGAATCTTGCGCCGTTCGAAGAGCCACTCGCCGCCACTTCCAGTCCTCAGAAACTTTCGGCGGCCCCGGAGAGCCGCCGCGAAATAGCTGATTTCCCGTAGAGACGCGGCTTGCCGCGTCTCCCGCCGCAGAGTGAGACGGGGCAAGCCCCGTCTCTACAGAACTACCGCGCCGACACGACCGCCACCGGAGTCACGCTGGCCATCACCGGTGTAGCGGCGTCGCTGGCGACGTCCATGCGCAACACCTGCCCAGGTTGTGGCGATTGCAGACCCAGTTTGCGCGCCATCACGTCGATTCGTTCCGGATCGCGCAGCGACGCCTCTTCCAGGCGCAGAGCGCGGTTCATTTCCGTAAGGTCGGAGCGCTGCGACCGTAGCTGCTCAATCTGGTACCCGTACTCAATCGCGCGGAAATGCTGCAGCGCATATCCCATGACCAGCAGGAACAGGCAACACAGCGCCAGTCCGAAGAACTTCATCTCGTGCGCGCGGCGCGGGTCTTCCACCTTCACCAGGCGCGAGTTATCGATCGTCTTGCGGAAATAAATTTCCGGGGTCCCCAGCCAGCAGGTCTTGCGCCGGTTGAAAGCGGCTGCGCTCTGCATTGCCATGGCGCTCATGATTTATGCCACTCCAATAAATTTCGGATTGTAGTCGCGGTCCTCTTGAACGGAAGCGAACCAGGTTCCAACGAACAACGGTTCGACAACCAATGATTCGACTACCAATGATTCGACTACCAATGGTTCGACGAGCAAGGACTCAACCATCAAGCGTTCGCCGGGCAATGCTCCGTCCGACTGCGCCGCCCGTTCCGCGCGCTCCACCGTTGCGATCAGGTCTTCAATCAGGGTGCCGGTAAATTTCATTTCCAACGTTCCAGTTTTTCTTCTCCGGACGCGGCCTTGTTCTGTTTGTTCTTGGCCGCTCCGGGAAAACTCCACCACAGAGTTTCTTTCAAAATCTTTACCCGGCACGTCTTACCATCACCGCACCGGGAGCCCGGCAGTTTCTCCGGAGCAACTCAAACTTTTTCGGCCGCGCGCATCTTGGCGCTGCGCGACCGCGGATTGCGATCGATCTCTTCTTCGCTGGCCGTCACCGGCTTCTTGGTCAGCAGCCGGTACCAGCCCTGCTTCGCACCCTCGCGC
>JBGPFV010000298.1:0-3941 GCA_041483535.1 Terriglobia bacterium
CCCTTTTGCTCTCGATTGGACCAAGCACATTGCCGAGGGGGCAGGCCGTGAATCCAATCCAAGATGGCTTCCACCTCATAAAACGAAAACGCCCGCCAATACCCTTCAGGCCGGGAAGAAAAAACATAATTCGTTGAAAGTGGGCGGCTGTCGGGCCTGTCTAGGCAGCTCTGGACGGGCGAGAGCCTGCCCTGAGCTTGCCGAAGGGACGCCCGTCTCTCCAACCCTGGCGATTTACCGCCGCAGGAGGTTCTTGGCGATGAACAGAACGTTGGCCGGGCGCTCGGCCAAGCGCCGCATGAAGTAGGGATACCACTCGGTGCCGAACGGGATGTAGACGCGCACGCCCCAGCCCTGTTTCACCAGGCCCTGCTGCAGGTCGCGCCGGATGCCGTGCAACATTTGGAATTCAAAGGCGTTCGGCGGAATGTTCTCCCGCGTGGCAAAGGCCTTAGCTTCTCTAATAATGGATTCGTCGTGAGTGGCGAGGCCGTGATAGACGCCGCTTTTCATCAGCATCTTCATCAGCTTCACGTAGCTCGAGTCAACCTCGGATTTCTTCTGGAAGGCGATGTCCTCGGGTTCCTTGTAGGCACCCTTGCAGAGCCGTATGCGGATGCGCTCGGAGAGCAGCTGCTCGACATCGGCTTCGGCGCGGCGCATATACGACTGGATCACCGCCCCCACGCAATCCTCGTTTCCCGGAAACCGGTGGAGTTCGTGAACGAAGTCGAGGGTGCGCTGGGTGTAGGCCGATCCTTCCATATCGACGCGCACAAAATTCTTCGGCGACATGCTGGCCGCCTTGGCGACCAGTCGGCGGACGATGTCGTAGGCCATGGTCTCGTCCACATCGAGGCCCATGTGGGTGAGCTTGAGGCTGATATTCGCGTCCAGGCTGTGGGTGGCGATTTCGTCGAGCAGGCTGTGATAGAGCTGGGCGCTGGCGCGGGCTTCGTCGGCGTTGGTGACATTTTCGCCCAGATTGTCGATGGAAACGCCGGCGCCAAATTGATTCACGGCGGCGGCGGCGCGGATGGCGTCCGCCACTTCTTTGCCGGCGACGAAGCGGGCGGACGTGCGCTGGCCAAAACGGGAGCGTTCGGCGAGGCCGCGCAGAAAACGGCTCTCCGACAGGGCAATGAAGATTGCCCTTAGCACGGTACACCGGATTTTCGCGGATTATGACTGCCAGAGGCGTGCGTTGGCATTACAGTATTTTTTACCACAAATGAGGGTGGGATGCAGTGCGAGGAAATCAGCCACTTCTCACCGACTGCGCCTTCCAGTAGAGACGCGGCTTGCCGCGTCTCCCGCCGTGAAGGAGACGGGGCAAGCCCCGTCTCTACACGGACTAAATCCAGCGAGGGCCAGCGGTCGTGTAGAATACCTTTTTGTCTATGGACCTCTCCGCCATCCAGCAAGCCTTGCGCGAGCGCAACATTGACGCCTGGCTTTTCTACGATCATCACCATCGCGACCCGATCGCTTACCGCGTTCTCGGGCTGCCGAGCGGGCTCATGGTCACGCGGCGCTGGTACTACCTGATCCCGGCCCAAGGCGAACCCGTCAAACTGGTCCACAAGATCGAGTCGGGGCACCTGGACACCCTGCCTGGCACCAAGAAGCAGTACGCGGGATGGCAGGAACTGTTCGACGGCTTGAAGCAGATGCTGGCCCCGTATCGCGATGTGGCCATGCAATTCTCGCCCAATAACTTTGTCTTCACCATATCCATGGTGGACGCGGGCACGGCGGATGCGATTCGCGGGCTGGGCAAGAACATTGTCAGCGCGGCCGACCTGATCGCGCAGTTTGAAGCGACCCTGACGGAGGAGCAGATCCAGTCGCACTTCGCGGCGCGCGATGTGATTGACGCGGTCACCGCCGAGGCCTTCCAGGAAATTGGACGGCGGGTGCGCGGCGGCGGGACGCACGAGCATGAAATCCAGCAATTCTTCATGGAAGCGTTTGCGCGCGAGAATATGGTCACGGACGATCCGCCGATCGTGGCGGTGAACGCCAACGCCGGCAACCCGCACTACGAGCCGAGTGTCAGCCGGCCGGTGCCGATTCGCGTAGGCGACCTGGTTCTGCTGGACGTGTGGGCGAAAAAGAATACGCCGGGCGCGATTTATTACGACATCACGTGGATGGGGTTCGTGGGCAAGGCTCCGTCGGACCGGCAGCGCGAGATATTCAGGATCGTGAGCGAGGCGCGCGACATCGGGGTGAAGACGGTGGAGGATGCCATCGTTGCCGGCCGGCCGATTGCGGGATGGGAAGTGGACCACGCGGTGCGCGGCCACATCCAGCAGGCGAAATACGGAGAGTACTTCATCCACCGCACCGGCCACTCGATTGCGACCGAGGTGCACGCGAATGGGGCGAACATGGACGATTTAGAAATTCACGACGAGCGCCGCATTCTGCCCAATTCCTGTTTCTCGATCGAGCCCGGCATCTACTTGCCCGAGTTCGGCGTGCGCTCGGAAGTGAACGTGCTGGTGCGGCCGGGAAGGGCCGAGGTGACTGGTAAAATCCAACGAGAGATCGCGACCATCTGAATGGCCAAGCCGACAACAGATAAATCAACAAAAGTGCGTGAGCCGGAGTACCCGCTCACCACCATGGCGGTGGTCGCGCCGATCGTGGGCTGGCTGATTCCCGGCGGCGGACACATCCTGCTCAAGCGCTATGGGCGCGGCATTCTGCTGCTGGTGTCGGTGGTCGCGATGTTTCTGATTGGCCTGGGCATGCAGGGACGGATTTACAAGCCGAATGGCGGCGACATCCTCGACATACTTGGCTTTATTGGCGACGTGGGCTCGGGAGCGCTTTATTTTCTGGCGCGCATCATGGATTGGGGCAACGTGATGGCCGCGAATGCCGCGGCGGATTATGGCAAGACGTTTCTAATTGTGGCCGGCCTGCTGAACTTCATCGCGGCGGCGGACGCGCATCACATAGCGCTGGGGAAGAAACCGTGAACATCAGCTTGTCGCACTTCTCGGCTGCAGTAGTGTTCGCGTTGTTCGCGTCGATCGTGTTCGGCATCACGCAGCGCAACTCCACGATGGAGCAGGTGAAGTACGGCCTCTACTGCTTCGCCCTGTTTGTCGGAGGAGTGTTTGTGGCGGGATGGGTGATGGCGCTGATTCGGCGGTAGCGGGCGGCAGGTCTGTTCCCGGTTCCTAGTTCTCAATCCTGAGTTTCCGACTTCCAGCTGTAGATACGGGGGCTTGCCCGGTCTCCTACCGCGAACGGAGACGCGGCAAGCCGCGTCTCTACGGGAATTTAATCCGGTGGTTCGGGGTGCAAGCCTTCTCAGGGTGCGAGCGGAAGACGGGACGCCCGGCCGAGCAGGCTGCGTTCCTGCGGCGAAAACTCGTTCCTGAACTGCTCTGAGCTGATGAGCTGGTCGCGCTGTTCGGGCGTCAAGCCGCGCATGCTGCGGATGGCCCGGTTGACGGCTTGGCGGCGGTCCGGCGGCAGTTGCTTGAACTGCTGGAAGAATCGGCGCGCCTGCTGCTTCTGATTGGGCGTCAGGCGCTCCCAGGTCTCCATGCGGTTGAGCATGCGCTCCTGCTGCTCGGGAGGCAGGCTGGAAAAATGCTGCAACCTCTGTTGCAGGCGGGCTTGCTGTTGCGGGGGAAGTCTTCGGAACTGCGGATCGTTTTCGAGCGCGCGGCGCTGTTGCGAGGGCGGCAGATCCTTATAGCGGCGGAGCCAGTTTCCGGCATGGCCGGGCTGGTTCTGCGGCGGGTGGAATTGATTGGGACGGCTGGGGCTGGGACGATCTTCTTTCTGAAAGCGGTGCCACTGACCGTCCGGCCGTTGCGGTTGCGGTTGCGATTGCGGCGGCCGTTGCGATTGCGGTTGTGGCGGCCGTTGCGGTGGCACATGCCGGGATTGGGCAAGCACTGTTTGGACGAGCAAGG
>JBGPFV010000299.1:0-3917 GCA_041483535.1 Terriglobia bacterium
AAAACGAACTGGTCGGCTTGGGCGGGGATGATGTCTTCTTTCAGCATCAGCTTGAGCGCGTCGGCAATGGGCTGCAGCAAGCCGTGCGGGCCCACGCGCATGGGGCCAAGGCGAATCTGGAAGTGCGCCAGCGCCTTGCGCTCGAGCCAGTTCATGGCCATCACGGCCACCGACACGCCCGCGAAGATGATGAGCACATAAATCAGCGCCCAGGACTGGTTCCCTGCTTCGCCGGGCGTCACCGTGCTTCCGAGGTACGACATGAAGGAAGTCAACATCAGCGATCCACCTCGCCGAGCACGATGTCGAGCGTACCGATGACGGCGACCACGTCGGCGACCAACAACCCGCGCACCATGACGTCGAGCGCCTGCAAATTGACGAACGACGGCGGACGCACGCGCACACGGTAGGGCTGGGTCGAGCCGTCGCTGACGATGAAGTATCCGAGCTCGCCTTTTGGCGCTTCGATGGAATGATAGATTTCGCCCACCGGCGGCTTAATCACCTTGGGAACTTTGCCCATGATCGGGCCTTCCGGAATACCGTTCACGGCTTGCTCGATGATGCGCATCGACTGGCGCATTTCTTGCATGCGAACCAGGTACCGGTCGTAGGTGTCACCGTTGGTGCCGGTCGGAATTTCGAAATCGAAATCGGAGTAGGCGGCGTAGGGCTGGGCTTTGCGCAGGTCCCACTGCACGCCGCTGGCGCGCAGCACCGGGCCGGTTACGCCGAGCGCGATGGCGTCCGCGGCGGAAATCACGCCGACGTTTTTCGTGCGCTCCAGCCAGATGCGGTTGGTGGTCAGCAGGGCTTCGTATTCGTCGATCTTGGGCGCAAAGAAGGCCAGGAAATTCTTCACCTCTTTTTCGAAGCCGGAGTAAGTCTCATACTGGCAGCCGCCGATGCGGAAGGCATGGGTGGTGAGGCGCGCGCCGCAGTACCTTTCGAAAATCTTGAGGACCTCCTCCCGGTCGCGGAAGGTGTAGAACAGCGGCGTCATGGCGCCAATATCGAGCGCGTGCGTCCCCAGCCAAAGCTGATGGCTGGCGATGCGGTTCAGTTCGGTCAGGATCACCCGAATATATTTTGCCCTCGCCGGCGCCTCCACATTCATCAACTTCTCGACCGCTTCGCAGTAGCCCAGGCCGTTCGAGACGGCGGCGACATAATCCATGCGATCGACGTAGGGATTGAACATCGTGTAGGTGCGGTTCTCGGCGATTTTTTCCACGCCGCGGTGCAGGTATCCGATGACGCACTCGGTGCCCAGAACTTTTTCGCCGTCGAGCTTCAGGATGACGCGCAGCACGCCGTGCGTGGCCGGATGCTGCGGTCCCATGTTGATGATGAGCTCGTTCGAATCGAGATACGTCTTCTCGGGAGTTTCGAGGTCGAGGTTGGAAAGCGAACGGTTTGAGACGTCTGGCGTAGGGTCGCTCATTGTCCGCTCTCGATTCCGAGGTTGATCTGCACCCACTCTTGGTCTTGTTGCAGGATGCCGTAATCCTTGCGCAGCGGGTAGCCTTTCCAACCGTCGGGCAGCAGAATGCGCTTCAGGTCGGGATGTCCGTCGAAGGTGATGCCGAACATGTCGTAGACTTCGCGCTCCAGCCAGTTGGCCGTGGGCCAGATCGCGACACTGGAGGGAATGGTTGCGCCGTCGGCAATCTGCGTTTTCACGCGCACCCGCTGGTTGCGCGGAAAAGAATAAAGGATCCACACTACGTCGAATTGCTTTTCGCGCTTGGGATAATGCACGGCGGTGATATCGACGCAGTAGTCGAACTGCTCCTGGTCGCGCAGCAGGCGCAGGATGTCGGGGATTAGAGAGCGGTCAACGCTAAGGTAGTTCTGTCCAAGATAAGTCTGCGCGTCGAGGCCCGAGCCGTACTGGCTCTTGTATTTTTCAACCAGCGGCGAGGTCCATGGCATGGGAACCGGACCCGCGGGCTTGGCGGGAGCGGCAGGCTTGGCCGGCGCGGCGGGAGCAGCGGGCTTCGCTGGCGCGGCCGGGGCCGCTGCCGCGGGCTTTTCCGCCGCCGGCTTCTCGCCTTCCGGCGGCGGCGGTGGAGCGGGTGATTTGACTTCCTCAGCCATCGATTAGCAAACTTTCACTTCTAACAGTTGGTTGCGGTCACCGTCAATGATCGCCGTCACAATGCAAGGCGTCAAATTTCACTGTCGTCGAAACTTCTGTAGAGACGCGGCTTGCCGCGTCTCCTGCCGCGGAGTGAGACGGGGCAAGCCCCGTCTCTACAGGACCGGCCGCTAGCGCCGCGCCGCTTGATAGCTTTCCACCAAATCGCGGATGCGCAACGCGTCGGCTTTGCGATGGCCGTGACTGGTGATGGGATCGGTGCCTCCGGTCGACTCAATCACAATGTCCGACCAAATCATTCCCGTCGAAATCTTCACCGACGCAACCTGGGAAGTCGAAATGCTTTCCTCACTGCTGCCGAACCAACGCCGCTTCACGCGGCTCACGCGCAGCGGGCTGACCACGATGCGCGTGGGGAAAAGCAGGTTCCCCCGAGTCCAGCGGCTCGCGCTGAAGGTTTCATCGGAAGCTGCGGGGGGAACGGCCGGATTTGGCCCCGCGGAAGTTACACCCATTCGAGCGCACCCTTCTTCCAGATCCATATGTATCCGACGATCAGGATGCCGAGAAAGACCAGCATCTCGACCAACCCGAAGACGCCGAGTGCCTTGAACTTCACTGCCCAGGGAAACAGGAAAATGGTTTCCACGTCGAACACCACGAACAGGATGGCGATGATGTAATAGCGGACGGTGTAACGTCCACGCGCGCTGTCGTAGGGATCGATGCCGCACTCATAGGGCATCAGCTTCACGCGGTTGGGACTTTGGGTGCGGATAATCTTGGCGACCAGCAGAGTGACCGGAATTAGGATGCCGACAACGGCGAGGAAGAGGAAGATGGGAACGTAATTTTGCGGCATGAGTCCTCGAAAAATCGCGATCTGAGCGAAAACGAAATACTAACGCCGAAGTGCTCTGGCTTCAAGGACGGATGAACCTGGCGGGGTGGGATGGGGCAGGTCCCGGGTCCCGGGTCCCAGGTCTTGGGTCTTAGGTCTTAGGTCTTAGGTCGCGAAGCGGGCCGGGGTCGGGTGGAGGCGAATCATTTTCGCTTCCCTGCGGCGGCGGGCTTGGCCGCGGACTTGCGCTTCATTTCGGTGAGGCGGTGGCTGGCGTTGGAATCGAGATCGAGGGCGTAGAACTTTTTCAGGTCGCGAATGCGTTTGAGCGATTCGGCGCTGAAGGGGGTCTTGCCGTCGAAGGCGTGGAGGACGATGCCTTCGAGCAGGTCGCCCAGGGACATGTCGTGGTACTCGGCGAAGGCCTTGAGAACCTTGAGGAGGCGTTTTTCCATGCGGACGCCGGTCTGGACGCGTTGGATGACGAGTTGGGATTCATTGATCATGGTACGAATGTACCACGGTACGTTAGCAGGCGTCAAACCCAGCGTGGGGTGCGCTCACATCCCACCCTGGCGCAAAAGACGCGCCCGGATGGGGCACCCTCGGGGTAAATTCTCTGGAGCTTCGTCAGCGATCGGGTTTGAGGAGAAGAATTCTCTTTCCCCCGGCGGCGCTTTCCTCAATTTTCAGCTTGCCGTGCGGGCTGTCGGTGGTTTCGCCGTTGACGATGGGGTGGCGGGACGTGAGCAGGGACTGCCCGACATGGAACAGGTATTCAACCATGCGCGGGGTGGGATCGGCCTGCTGGGCGAGGCAAATTTCCGGCGCGTTAAATTGAGCCATGCCGTGGGTTTGGAGGGCGCCCGCTTGCGCGTCCCAACGAACGCCGATCCACAACGCGAGGGGGTAGAGTCCGGTGGCAAACATTTCGCGGGCGGTAACGACAAAGCTTTTGGAAGCGTTTAATGC
>JBGPFV010000300.1:0-3901 GCA_041483535.1 Terriglobia bacterium
ATCGTGCTGGAGCCCATCTTTGGCGAAGGCGGAATTCTTGAGTGTTCGGAAGACTTTCTCCGCGCCTGCCGGACGCTCGCCGACCAGCACCAAGCCGCGCTCATTTTCGACGAGATCCAATGTGGCCTCGGTCGCACCGGCAAGTTTTTCGCCTTCCAAAGCTTTGGTGTGGTTCCCGACATTGTTGCCATCGCCAAGCCGATCGCCGCCGGAGTGCCGCTCGGCGCGTTCCTGTCGAAAGAACATTTCGCCTCCGCGATTTCGCCCGGTCAGCACGGGACAACTTTTGGCGGAGGTCCGTTGGCATGCCGCGTCGGGCTCGAATATCTGGCGATCGTGGAAGAGGAGCACCTGCTCGAAAACGTCGCCAAGGTTGGCGGCTACCTGCATCAGCAATTCGAGGAGCTGGTTTCGAAGTACGCTGCCACCCGCGAAGCCCGCGGCCGCGGATTCATTCAAGGCCTCGTGCTGGATATTCCAGCGCGCCCGTTGGTCGAGCAGGCTTTGGCCGAGGGCGTGCTCTTCAACGCGACCCAGGACACCGTCCTGCGCTTCTTGCCGCCGTTCCTGCTGGAAGAAAAGCACGTGGATAAAGGGATCAGAGTGCTGAAGAAACTGCTGGGCAAGAAGCGGAAGAAATCAACTGTAGAGATGGGGCTTGCCCCATCTCCCGCCGCGCTGGCGAACTGATGTGGGATTCAGCGTGCGGAAGAAGTGTGCGACCGCGCTGCACGCATGAATCGTATCAAGCAGTGCACACGTGATTCGTATCAGGGCATCGCTTTAGCGATGCCGCAAAGTGCTCAACGTCAGACCCCTTCAGGGGCTGGGCATCGAAAATGGATTCTTTCCGCAGGTGGTTAGCGCAGACTCAAGAAATAAGGGGAGCGAAATTCAGCTCCCCCAGAAGCGATAGAGGCGATATCACTTAGTAAGACTCGCTCGACGAGGATTTGGTTGCCCACCGAAACGCAACATCCCGAGGAAAAATTCGTTCCCGCCGTTGATCGCACCGCGCTAATCGAAGAGTGCTGGCTCGATCTCGCCGACGGACGCATGCGTTACCTCAAGGCCGGGTCGGGTCCGCCGCTCATCCTGATTCATGGGCTGATGGGCTATTCGTTCTCCTGGAGATTCACGATCCCGGCGCTGGCGCCCCACGCGACCGTGTATGCCATCGACAATCTGGGCGCCGGGTTATCGCCAGCGCATGAGGGAATGGATTGCACCGTGCGCGCCACCGCCGAACGCGTTCTGCAGTTCGCGGACGCTGCCGGCATCAAAGACTTCGACTTGCTGGGCACTTCGCACGGCGGAGGCGTTGCCATCATGGTGGCGGCGGCTTGTACGGAAAGACGTGGCGAGCGAAAGGATTCGCGCCTGCAACGTGTGATCCTCGTCGCGCCGGTCAATCCCTGGTCACCGCACGGCAAACGACTCGCGCCCTTGGTGGGCAGCGCCTTCGGTTCCCTGCTCTTCCTTAGCGCGTTCGAGAGCTGGCCCGCGCTCCACGACCTCGGGCTGCGCCGTCTGTTCGGCGATGGATCAAAGATTCCACCGGATTCGCTCGAGGGCTACCGCATCCCCCTCCTCAAGAATCACGTGTTACGTCATGCTGCGCGCATCGTGAGGAATTGGACCGCAGACTTGGCGGAACTGGAAGCGGCTCTCCCCAAGATTCGCGATTACCCCACGCTTCTCATCTGGGGGACGAAAGATCGCGCCGTACATTTTGAATCCGCCGAGCCGCTGCGGCGGAATTTTCGCCACGCTCGCCTGGTGGCCTTCGAAGGCGTCGGTCACCTGCCTTACGAAGAGGCGCCCGAGGACTTCAACCGCGCACTGGTTGATTTCCTTACCGGGGAAACGATCGATATCGTAGAGGCGGGGCTTGCCCCGTCTCCTTTGGACGCGACGAGAGACGCGGCAAGCCGCGTCTCTACCGGGAACCAGACACTCCTTTAGGGCATGAGTGTATGCATCCGGCTCCCGCGGCCTGCTAATCTTTCATACTGATCATCAATTCATGCACCACACGATCTCTTACGCGCTCCGCGAATTCGTTGCCACCTACGGTTATTGGGGCGTAGCTCTGGCGCTGCTGTGCGAGAACGCCGGCATCCCTGTGCCCGGTGAAAGCGCTCTTTTGCTGGCAAGTTTTCTGGCTTATTCGGAACATCGGCTCCATCTCGGATGGATCATCGTGGTCGCCACCTGTGCCGCCACGCTGGGCGACAATCTGGGCTACGCCATCGGCAACTACGGCGGACGTCCGCTGCTCGATCGCTATCAAAGCTTCTTTCGGATTTCGTCGACTACGCTGAAACGCGGCGAGGAAATGTTCGCCCGCTACGGCGCGGCCACCATTTTCTTTGCCCGCTTCGTCTTCGGCCTGAGGGTATTCGCCGGACCCCTGGCCGGTGTGTTACGCATGCGCTGGCGAGCGTTTGCTCTCTTCAACTTTCTGGGCGCGGTCGTCTGGGTCACGGTCATCGCCAGCGCCGGATATCTCTTCGGGCGGCATTGGCGCACCTTGCTGCGAGTCATGCAGCGCTTCAATATCGCCGCGTTGATTGTCGCCCTGGCGGTGATCCTGTATTTTTGGTGGAGATATCGCCGCCAACACTCGTCGGAAAATGACTGAGACATTTCACCGGTATGGTCCAGCGCTTGGGCTGCATGTTAGCGGATCCTGGGGCGCTCCCCTATGGGCGCTCCCCCGCGGGTGGATGCAGGCATCGCCAACAACGTTAGGCAAATCGTGGGCTCTTTCCTAATTCAGACTACTTTGGAACTTCTCTCACCGAGCCGTCAAAAAAACTTGACGTCTTGTCTCAAAACACAGACTTCTGAACATCTCTTCTCCGCTAGTAGGATCCGACTGCGTTCTAGATAACCCCTATCCCTTCTATGCGTTTGCAGTTGCGCGTGCGCGGTCAAGCAACTTGGCCTCGCGTTTGCTCCTTAGAGAAGTGAACCCAGGACGACTCAAGCCGGCGTTTCCTTCGCAAGACGGGCCCCGTTAGATGGAACGGGCTTAAGTCTAACCGCTACCGAACACTGTTTGTCCCAGGAGGATGTTATGAAATCTCTGTGTCTCACCAGGCCGGCCATCCAGATCGCCGCGCTTCTGCTCGCTGCCACCACCTTCAGCTTTGCCGCCAGCGGCACATGGGCCGCCACCGGGGCCATGCGCTCCGCGCGTGATGGTCACATCGCCACGATTCTCGCCAACGGAAAAATTCTTGTCGCTGGAGGAACCAACAACGGCGTCGCTCTCACCGCAGCCGAACTTTACAACCCCACGGCCGCAACGTGGGCGTCCACCGGAAGCATGCACGTGGCGCGCACCCTGGCTCAAGCCGTACTGCTTTCCAATGGATCGGTGCTGGTCATGGGAGGATGCGTCAACGACTGTTTGAGCGCCACCACCAGCAGTGCGGAACTCTATAACCCATCCGCGGGAACCTTCACCGCAACCGGTTCGATGCTTCAGGCGCGTGCCGAGTTCGGGGCTACGCTGCTCGCCAACGGCCAAGTGCTCGTGGCCGGCGGCTGCACCGCGTATGACGCAAACGGTTGCCTTGCGGTGACTACCAAAGCCGAGATCTACAACCCCGCGACCGGCACCTGGAAAGGGACCGGCGCGCTGCGAGGATCCCGCCACGCCATGACGGCCACGCGGCTGGCCAGTGGCAAAGTGCTCGTGGCCGGTGGTGCGACGGCTGCGATGGATGCCATCAATAGCTCGGAGATCTACGACCCCGTGGCGAAGACCTGGACCTTGGGTCTCAAGATGGTGACGGCACGTTCCGATTACGCCTCCATCATGCTGGGTACCGGAAAGGTCCTGTTTACGGGCGGAGAGAACATCAATGGCGTCAGCATCAACAAGGCCGAG
>JBGPFV010000301.1:0-3876 GCA_041483535.1 Terriglobia bacterium
CAAATCCAATGCGCTTATACAGCGCAATGGCCCGGTCATTCGCTTCTGTGACCGTCAGCGAGATGAAATGAAATCCCCGCCCGCGCAGATTCCTGGTTGAGGCGGCCAGCATGGCTTCGCCGAGGCCGGCGGACCGGTATTCCGGCAGCACGCACACCTGCGTGATGTGGCCGACGTCGGGGCGCACCTGCGAGCACAGGATGAGGCCGACCGGCGTGCGCGTACGGCGGTCGGCTACCACAAACGAGGCCTGAGGATCGAAAGTCCCGCAACCCGGGAAGCGCACAATGTTGTTCAAAAAGCGCAGCGAGCCGGTCAGCGTGCGGTACTGATCGTTGATCTCGGAATCGACGTGGCCGCGGTAGGCGGCGGTGATCAGGGCGGCGGCAGCCTGGTATTCCTGTTCCGACCACCCGCGAATTTCGAACTGCGGCGGAAGGGGCGGCAGAGTCTTTAGCGAAGCCTGCGGATGCTTGCCAATTTCGAAATTCATAAAGACGCGCGGATGCCGGCTGAAGCCCTGCTGCAGAAAGGGCTGCGAAACCTCTCCGGTGTGATGCGTCAGCAACTGCGCCTCCACGCGATGAATGCCCGGCGACTGCTGCAGGGTTTCGATGACGTGGGTGAGCAGCCGTTCTTCGACCTCGTGACGGCCGGAACCGCGGCCTCCGTCGCGGATTGAGTCGCGAACCGAGTCCCGGACCGAGTCCCGGACAAAGAGGTCTCCGATGACGCCCTTGCTCTGCTCGTAGACAAAAAAGGAGTAGCCGAAAATGCTGCCGTGCTCAATGGCGGCGTAGCCGGGAAGAATCTTGGCGTCCATGTAGCGCAGGATCATCTCCGCGGAAGTGGCATAGTCCCACGAGAGCAGGCGTCCCCACATGGCGATCTCGTCTTCCAGCAGCGGTCGTAGGTCGGCGGAAGAGAAGTGTCGGAGATCGAGGATTTCCATAAACAAGGTCCCAGGTCTTAGGTCTTAGGTCTCAGGAGAAACACATGGTGCTGATTCCGTTGCCTGTTTAGGTCTGGTACCTAAGACCTGACACCTGGGACCTATTCCTTTCCCACCCGGTACAAATCCACCTTCTGCTCAGGGATGCTGGTTAAGTATGATACTCGGCGTCCGGGAACCAGTTGCGCGACTTGAGACTGCGTACCTTGTGCGGCAACCACCAGGTGCGCTCCGGCCGGGATAATCCCGCTTTCGTATGGTGGCGCTGGACGATTCAGATAAAACTCGAGGCCGTATTCCTGCACGCGATTGAGGCGATAGAGAGCGATGGGGACTGGCTCGCGCGAAAAAGCTTGAATGGCTCCGGCAATGGGGCGCGCGGATTGGGTGGCGTCGATGACGGGCGCCGCAAGACGAATGATGGCGGCTACGCTGACCACCACGGCGCACATGGTGGCGCGGCTCAGCAGGCGGAGTCCGGCGCGGGAGAGGAGCACGGCGGTAATGCCGAGCGCGAAGACAGCGCCCATCGCCGCGGCCACGGAGGTTCCGGTTCCCCATATCAGATGGCGATGCATTGCGATCGACGCAGCCGAGAGGGCGGCAAACACCAGCAGTCCGCAGAGAACTCCGTGAGCCGCGGCAAATAGGGGCGAAAACTTTTCTTCTTCTTCTTCTTCCTCTTTGCCGAAGCGGGCAGCGAGATGTTCGGCAACCAGGAGCGCTCCGGCAGGCACGGCGGGCAGAATGTAGCCGGGCAGCTTCGATTGCGACGCGCTGAAGAACAGGATGGGCACGAGCATCCAGATGAACAGAAATAGCGGCCAGGAATCTTCCGGGCTTGCGAAAGCTTCCTTACCCTCCGACCAAATCAAGCGAGCGCGCTCGGCGACAGCGAGGATGAGCGCGAGCGTCCAGGGCATCATGGCCAGCAAGAACACGGGCAGGTAAAACCAGAAAGGCTGGCGGTGGTGATAAAGATTCTGCGAAAAGCGAGCGAGATTGTGTTCGAGGATGAAGACCCGGAAGAATTCCGGATTGCGCAACTGGACGGCGATGTACCAGGGCAACATGGCGGCGAGATAGAGGACGATGCCGGGAATCCAGAGAGTGCGCGGGATGGCGCGCCAGTCGCGCTTTACGGCGACGAAAAGAAAGACGATAACCGCCGACAACGCGGGCGCGACCGGCCCTTTGGCCAAGGTCCCCAGCGCCAGAAAAATGTAAAACGCGGCGAGATAGACGTGCCGCCGGCTCGCGTACCAGGCATACCAGCCCAGCAATGCGATGGCAAAGCAGGCGGCGAGCGGCATGTCGGTCGCCGCGGCGTGGGCAAATCCAACCACGCCCGCGCAACTCGCGGTGATCAGGGCGCCATCGAGTTCACTGCCGGGCCGGAAGCGGCAAAGAAAAAAGTAGATGGCTGCGATCAGCATCGCCGCGTCGAACGCGCCCGGCAGCCGGGCAGCCCGATCGCCGATGCCGGCGGCACGGAACGACACCATCGCCTGCCAGTAATACAAGACCGGCTTTTCCAGCCACGCTTTGCCTTGCAGCGTGGGCGTTACCCAGTCGGAGCGGTCGAGCATTTCGCGCGCCACTTGCGCGTAGCGGGGTTCGTCGGCGCCGAGCAGGCCGAAGGCCCCGAGACCATAGAAGAAAAGGAATCCGCAAAACGCCGCCAGCAGCAACAGGTCGGTGCGGGTTTGCGGATTTGTTCTTTCCCGATTCATGGCATGTCAGGCCGGGCGCGGTCGAGCCAGGGCCCAAAGGCTGATGATGGTCCAGACCCCCTCGAGCACGACGAACCCTACCTGAAAGGGATGCATCGCGATCCACCACAGGATCACGGATCCGGCCGCGTTGAGGACGTTGTAAGTGGGGCGTCGGGGATTGATCCACCCCATTTGGTGGCCGGCGTAGGCGATGAGGATGAGGAGCGCGCCGGCGAAAGAAATGAGTTGGCGGGTCAGGTCCATGTGATCTCCGCTAGCAGTCTGTGGTGCAAGTAAGATTTGTATCGGGTATGCCTTCAGGCATACCGCAAGTGCCGTTTTATGAATGCGCCTTTAGGCGCTGCGCGTCGGCGCTCAGTCGGTGGATGAGTCCGCGTTCAAGACTACAGCCTCCGCGCGCAGCCGGTCGACAATTCGGGACACGGCGACGGCGAGAGGCCCTTCGATCGAGCACCCGCTTGCGCATTTGTGACCGCCGCCCCCGAAATACTCAGCCACCGTAGAGACATTCACTTCTCCTTTGCTGCGCAAGCTGACGCGAAAGCGGCAATCCGGCAGTTCGCGAAAGAAGATAGCGACCTGCACGTCGGCGATGGAGAGGGCATAGTTGACCAGCCCCTCGCAGTCTTCTTCGCGGGCGCCAAAGCGCTGCATCTGTTCCTGCGTGATCCAGATCCAGGCCAGCGGCCCTTCGCGATGCAAGTTGGAAAGTGCCGCGCCCAGCAGCCGAAGTTTGGCCGTGGAGTGTCCAAAATAGATATGGCGCGCGCACAGCGCCGGGTCGGCGCCGGCCAGCACAAGTTCGCGCGCCACGGTGAACGTGTGCTCATTGGTGCCTTCGAACATAAAGGAGCCCGTGTCGGTCATGAGCCCGGTGTAGAGGCAAGTGGCCATGTCGCGATCGACGGGTACGCAGGCCAGGCGGGCTAAACGAAAAACCAGTTCGGCGGTGGCCATCACCGAGGAGTCGATCCAGTTGATGTGGCCAAAATTGCGGCCGCTCACGTGATGGTCGATGTTGATAAGAAAACATTCTTCGAGCCCCTCGAGCAACGCCCGCCGGGTGCTGTCACATTCGAGCAGGATGACGGCATCGTTAGCGGGAACGGCATCGGCCTGAACCACGCGCTCGGCGAAAGGAAGATTCTGGTAAATACGAGGGACGCCATCGTGCATGACAACTTCGGC
>JBGPFV010000302.1:0-3854 GCA_041483535.1 Terriglobia bacterium
ACGATATTCTTCTGTTCCAAGCGGCCGCTGGCCTGGCCGGAAGCGGCGTCGCGCGAGATCTGAGTCTTCGTGGTGGAAGACTTCGGTTTCTGCTGGTTGGTTTGCGACTGAGCAGCGGCGACGACCGATAGACCGGCCAATGCGGCAATCAGAATCCTAGTGTTCATGTTTTCTCCTGTGTGGCGCGTCCCCACGACGCGAGTGACCTCCGGGGGCGGAATACCTGAAGGGGGGCCGTCCCACGGAACTCGATGATTCTGGCTGTCTTCAAGCAGATCGGCAAATTACCAAAGTGCATGCCGCGGGGCGATCGGTTTCAAGAAAGAATCTTCCGCAGTTCCCGGCGCAGAATCTTCCCCGACGGCGTTCGCGGCATCGATTCCACAAAATGAACCTCGCGGGGCTGCTTATGATGGGCAAGCCGGTCGGCGACGAATTCGCGGAGTTGTGTGGCGAGCGCGTCCGAGGCCGTGAAGCCCTCCCGGAGCACAACAAAAGCGCAGGGGATTTCTCCCGCGGCGAGGTCGGGCTTGGCGACCACACCGCAGTCGCGCACCGCAGGATGTTCGAGCAGAACCGATTCGACCTCAGCGGGGGCGACGGGGAATCCTTTGTACTTGATCATTTCTTTGCTGCGGTCCAGGACGTAGTAGAAGCCGTCGGCGTCCGACCGTACGATGTCGCCCGAGAAGTACCAGCCATCGCGAACAACCGCCGCCGTGGCTTGCGGCTCCTTCCAGTATCCGAGCATGAATTGCGGGCCGCGCATGACGAGTTCACCGGGCTCGCCCGACGCGACCTCGTGCCCCTCAACATCAACGATGCGGCAGTCGGTGAGCGCCAGCGGCTGTCCGATGGAGGCAGGCCGGTACATTTCCGGTGGAGCGACGTAGCCGACGTGGGTAACCGGCGAAGCTTCGGTCATGCCGTATCCCTGGTAAACGATGATGCCGGTGAGTTCGGCCATGCGGCGGGCGAGTTCGGGAGCGAGTGGCGCGGCGCCCGACTTGATCAAGCGGACCTTGTGGTTCTTGGGAAAGACTCCGGCTTCGGCGGCATGGCAGAGCGCATTGATGGCGGGCGGGACCATGGGCATCATGGTGACGTTTTCCTGAATCACAAGCGCGCACAACTTCTGCGCGTCGAAGCGCGGCATCAGAACCAGGGTGTTGCCCAGGGTCAGGGAAAGAGTCAGCCCCACGGTGAGTCCGTAGATGTGGTAGAGGGGCAGGAAGCAGAGCATGACGTCAGAAGGTGCGATCGTCGCCGCATTCGGGCCCAGGATCTGATACACGTTCGCGACCAGGTTGTAGTGCGAGAGCATGACGCCTTTGGGCAATCCCGTGGTCCCGCTGGAGTAGGGAAGGGCAGCGATGGTTTGTTGCGAGTCCTGGATCGGTTCTGGAAATTTAGCGGACGTGAGCCGCAGCAAACCTGCGAAGCTTTCGCAGCCGGCATGCTGACTGCGCGTGCTGAAGACGCGACGCAAAGCTGGAAGTCCCGCCAAGTTGACGTTCTCGAGAAGTGGACCATCGGTGATCAGAAAAGCGGCGCCGGAGTTTTCCAGTTGAAAGCGGATCTCGCGCTCGCGGTAGGAGGGATTGAGCAGCGTGGGGATGCCTCCGGCGAGCGTGGCCGCGTGATAAGTGATGGCGAATTCCCAGGAGTTGGGCAGGAAGATCGCAACCACTTCTCCGGGAGCGAGTCCGGCGGAAATGAGGCCGCGGGCAAGGGATTCGACCAGACTGCCATACTCGGCAAAAGTAAAACGGCGATCGCAGGAAGTGTCAATCAGCGCTGTCTTACGGTTGTTATGTTGGCAGCTCTGGAGGACGACATCGTGGACAAAACGGCCGGCCGGGTCGGCGTAGAGCTGGGTGCGAAGCATCGCGGGTGATTGTAATGGGAGATGGCAGAAGTTAAAAGCAAGTTAAAAACCAGTTTGCGGCGCTATACTCTTTCGATCGTTCTTCGACGCGGGAGAAAAACTATGCGGAAACGGATCGCTACCGGCGCATTCTTCGTAGCCGGCGTGCTGGCGGTCGGCCTGATAACGCTAAGCTCGACGGCCTGCGAAGGGAAGACCAGAATCAAGCACGACGAACTCGTGCGCCGCACGCAAGAGCTGATGGACAGCGTCGCTGGCGGCGACCAGACACCCTGGAAAAAGTACTACGCCGATGACTGCATGTACTTCGACGAAAAGGGCAGAAACATGAACAAGGCGGCGCTGGTGGCCGATATTACTCCGTTGCCCACTGGCTATTCCGGCAGCATCAAGGTAGTGAATGCCAAGAGCCACATCGAAAGAAATGTAGCCATCCTGAGCTATGACATGGACGAAACCGAAATTGTCTTCGGCCAAAATATGACGGCGCGCTATCACGAAACCGACACCTGGATGCGGCGCCACGGCCAGTGGCAAATTGTTGCGGGTCAGGTGCTCCGCTACTACGAAGACCCCGCACCCGGGAAGGTCGATCGCACCAAGTTAGCCGACTATGCGGGAACGTACGAGTTAGCTCCAGCGAACCGGCTGACAATTTCCGTGGACGGAGACCAGTTGTATCGCCAGCGTGGCGATCAGCCCAAGGGCCCGCTGATTCCAGAGGCTGGCGACATATTCTTCCGCAAGGGTGTAGAAGGTCGAATCCTGTTTCGACGCGATGATCACGGGAAAGTGAATACTTTAATCGACCGAAGAAATAACGAGGATGTAATTTGGAAAAAAGTTCAATAACGAGTTCCTTACCGGCACCGGAAAAGCCGATGGTTTTGACTTTGCTTGGAAGGGGCGCGGCTTCAGCCGCGCCGTAAATGTCGCAAATTCAACGGCGGCTTTAGCCGCTGCGGTGAGCCTGCGACAAGGAAAAATACTCTTTCCGCAACCTGCTGCAGAGCGCAGCTCAAGCGCTCAGTTTGCGC
Source organism: Terriglobia bacterium (assembly GCA_041483535.1). Lineage (GTDB taxonomy): Bacteria > Acidobacteriota > Terriglobia > Terriglobales > Acidobacteriaceae > Acidiflorens. The sequence goes on from JBGPFV010000302.1 coordinate 2,926, forward strand.
AGGAATTCCCGTTCATCCATCCGGTACTTAAAAGCCTTGCGGCCGTTGATGAAGACCACGGGAACTTCGTCGTTATAGAGCCGTCGGATCTCGGCATCCGAGTCGACGTCGATTTCACGCCAGGTGAAGCCGCCCTGTTTGTGGAGCTTGTCGAGGCTCTCCTTGACGATCTCGCAGAGATGACATCCCTTGCGGGTATAAACGACGACTTCACCCGGCTGCGTCATTGAAGGAGGAGTGTAGCAGTTTTGATGCAAGGTCTCCAAGATGCGGAATGCCAGACGCGGAGTGCCAGACGGAGTGCCTGACAACGACGGGCGTAGAATTTCCTGATGATGACGACACTCAGGATGACGACAAAAGGAAGGCCGTTTTCTGGAAGAACCCTGCTGGTCACGGGAGCCGCGAAACGACTGGGGCGCGCCATCGCCTTGGCCGCGGCCGAAAATGGCGCCGACGTGGCGATCACGTATCGCGAGTCGGCGCGCGAGGCGCGAGCGGTGGTGGAAGACCTGGCGCAGCATGGCGTGCAGGCGCTGGCCGTGCGCTGCGATGTGACCGATGAGAAGAACGTGCAGGAGATGGTGAAGGAAGTGGCGAGCGAACTGGGCGGGATCGATGTGCTGGTGAATAACGCCGCCAATTACGAGACCGTCGAGTTTGAGAAGATCACGCTGGCGCAATGGGATGCGATGTTTGCGTCGAACACGCGCGGACCGTTTCTGGTGTCGCGTGCGGCGCTGCCGTACTTGAGAAAACGCAGAGGGCGCATCGTGAATATGGGTTCGCTGGGCGGCCTGCGTCCCTGGGCGACGCATGCGCATTATTGCTCGTCAAAGGCGGCCGTACACATGCTGACCAAAGTGATGGCCAAAGCGCTGGCGCCCGAGATCGCGGTGAATGCGGTGGCTCCCGGCATGATTGATTTG
>JBGPFV010000303.1:0-3846 GCA_041483535.1 Terriglobia bacterium
AAAACGATAGTGCATTTGAAGACGAACTCCTGACGGTTTCCGAGATTGCCTCAGCATTGAAAGTGCCGATCTCGTGGGTTTACGAACGAACCCGTCGATCAGGCTGCGACCGAATGCCGCATATCAAGCTCGGCAAATATCTGCGATTTCGCTGGTCAGCCGTACGCCAATGGTTGGAGGGTCTGAACAAAGGCTGACTTGCGGCTTATGGGCAAAGACTCTACACTGCCACCGACGCAGAACCGGCTGAGCGGGCCATCGAAAGGAGGAAAATTGGCTCGCAAAAAACGTTTTCAGTACGGTTCATTGTTTCAAAGAGGTAAGCGTAACAAGGTGTGGGTGGCGCGGTGGTGGGAACCCAGGATCGATTCCCAGGGGAAGGAACTCAAAGTCCGTTGTTCCGAGACTCTTGGAACGGTCGCCGAACTCGCCAGTCGTCGTCGGGCAGAGCAGTTGCTCATCCAGCGTATGCAACGGGTCAACAGCGATCGTGGCTCGATGCAGTCGACTCGCAGGTTGGTCGACTTCGTTCGCGTGGATTGGGAACCTGTGCTGTTGCCGACGATGAAATATGCCACGCAAAAGTCGTACCGGTATTTTCTTCGAGTGCACTTGATTCCCGCTCTCGGCGACCTCTCATTGCGTGAGGTTTCCCGGGAACGGATTCAGGCCATGCTGAACGCCAAGCTTTTGAAAGGTTTGGCTTGGGAAACCGTTCATCATATGCAGTGCGCTCTCAGCAAAATACTGGGCACGGCGGCGGAGTGGGGATACATCGATGCCAATCCAGTGCGCTTGACGAGACTTCCAAGACGATTGCGGTCAAGACAGAAGGCGGTGCTGACTCCGGAGCAATTGCGCTCGCTCCTGGTCAGGCTGCCGGAGCCGACGCGGTCGTTGGTTTTCCTGTTAACGCTCACTGGACTTCGAGTCGGGGAACTGCTGGCGCTGCGCTGGCGGAACGTCGATCTCGATGCTAGTTGGCTCCGCGTAGAAGAAACAGTCTACGAGGGGCACTTCGATGAACCCAAGAGCCGACACAGCATACGCCTCATCCCGTTGGGGCCGATTGCGGTTGCGGTTCTTTCGGCTAAGCATGCTAAGGCTTCGCAGGATCCTGGAGCCTTGGTGTTCCCAAATGAGAAGGGAACTGTGCTTGACCGGCGCACTTTGCTATCACGGCAGCTCAAGCCAGCGGCAAAGAAAGCGGGACTGGGCAACGTGAACTGGCATCTGCTGCGACACTCGAATGCCACGCTGCATGATTCGATCGGAACTCCTTTGGGAACGGTGCAGGCCCTTCTGGGTCACTCGTCGAGCGAGATCACTCGACAGGTATACATGCATTCGCTGACAGAGGATCGCCGTTCGGCGGTAACAAAACTGGAAGCTCTAATTATCGGACCCATATCGGACCCAAGTTTGGGATTTCCGAAGTTGCTGCTTCCAAAATTTGCTGATGGCATAGGGGATATTGGTCGGGGCGCGCGGATTTGAACCGCGGACCCCCTGCGCCCAAGGCAGGTGCGCTACCAGGCTGCGCTACGCCCCGACTCTGATTTGATTATAAATGCGATTGTAGAGGATGACATGGGGTGACATTCCGTAGCCCTCCCAAAAGGTGGACTCCCGCTGCCTGCCGCACTCGGCTATAATTTCGCCTCAGAAGGCATGCCTAGTTCACGCTACGCGTTGGTAACGTACGTCCGCAATCCGGTGGGCGAGTTCGTCGAAGAATTGCGCCGGGTACTCCATCCGACTACGGTTCATCCCGCGGCCCATCTTACGGTTCTTCCCCCGCGCGAACTGGCGGGAACCGAAGCAGCCGCGCTCGAGTTTCTGGAAGAGGCTTGCAGCCGCGTCATTCCGTTCCACGTCGAAATGGGAGATGTGGAAACCTTTCTGCCTACCACACCTACGGTGTTCCTTCAGGTGAAGCGGGCGGCTTATCGGATGCGGGAACTGCACGATCAACTCAGCGGGAGGCTGTGCTGCGACGAGAGTTGGCCCTATATTCCCCACCTCACGATTGTGAAGACGGAACGGGATGAACAGGCGCGCGCCGCCTACCTGATCGCGCGCGAGCGCTGGGCGCATTTCGCCGGCCCGCGCCAGGTTCCGGTGGAGGAGTTGATGTTCGTCCGCGAGAATGGCAGTGACTGGCAGGATGTGGCGCCGGTGCCGTTGGGACGCGGCCAATTGTCCTCCAAGTTATAGCCAGTCGTTCTCGTCGATCTGCGACCTTGTCCCTAATCCGGTCCACAATACCCCCTGAAAACCCCCAACCAGCCGCCATTTTCGCGGCCCGGACGTACATGTACTTCCTGCCCGTTGCCAAGTCCATAGGGTGGATTACCATGGATTTAACGGGCTCGACACCAAGCGCCGGATCCCAGGCTGCGGGTTTGATTCGGAAGTGAGCATATGCAAATTGGGGTTTATGGATCCGGCTACCTCGCCACGGTTATCTCTGCCTGCCTCGCCGACTTCGGCTCACCGGTTTGCTGCTGCCACGCTGACGGCACGCGCATCATGGAAGTGGCCAAGGGCAACATACCTTTTTTCGAAAAGAATCTTCAGGAAGTGATTCGGCGCAACGTGCGCTCGGGACGGCTGGTGTATTCGGCGGACCCGGAAGAATTGGCGCGCCGGGCACAGGTAATCTTTCTCGCCGAAGATTCCCCCGATGGACTGGCCGAACTCGTCGTCCGCCTGGCGGGCGCGGCGGGCCGCTTCCAGGTGCTCTCCATCGTCACCCCGGTGCGGGTGGGTTCGACCCGAAAGTTTGAAGAAACGCTGAAGGAGAAAGGGCTGAAGAGCCTGCTGGTGTGCCAACCCATGTTCTTTACCAACGGATGCGCGGTCGAAGACTTCAACTGGCCGGACCGCATCCTGCTCGGGACGCCTTCCAGCGAAGCCGTCTGTTCCCTGAAGCAGATTTTTCATCCGCTGGTGATGCGCGGGGTTCCGGTGCTGGTCACGAATTACGAAACGGCGGAGTTGGCGCGCGAAGCGACGACCGCGTTTGTGGCGACCAAAATTTCATTCATCAACGAAATCGCAAGCCTGTGCGAACACGTGAACGCCGATGCCGTCAGCCTGGCACTCGCGCTGGGGCTGGACAAGAAAATTGCGCCGCGTTGCCTGCAACCCGGCGCCGGCATGGGGGGAATTTTCGCCGAAAGTGATATGGAATCCATCACCGGGCTGGCGCGAGAGAACCGCGTCGACCTGAAAGTGCTGAATGCCGCCCGCGCGGTGAATCTGGACCTGGCCAACCGGCTCATGCAGAAGGTGTCCGATGCCATCGATACCGTGCAGAACAAAGACGTCGGCATTCTGGGGCTGGCGTTCAAGCCGAACACCAACTCGGTTGCGGGATCCGCTTCCCTGCATCTGGCGCAGAACCTGCTGGACGGAGGAGCGCGGGTCCGAACCTACGATCCAGTAGCCATGCCCGATGCGCGGCTGCAACTCAACGGCACGGTGAAGTACTGCGAATCCGCCTATGGGGTTGCCGAAGGCGTGGATGCACTGATCGTCGCCACCGGCTGGCCTGAGTTCCGGACGCTCGATTTCGCCAAGATCCGCCATCTGGTGAAGCGGCCCATCATCATCGACACCAAGAATCTGCTCGACTCCTCGCGCCTGCGCGCCATGGGATTCCAGTACATGGGCGTGGGAAGACCGTAGGGAACGGGCCACGAGAGCCGAATGCGGGCTAGCGAGCACCGGACTCCCGCCGCAATTGCTATAATCATTGTCTGCGGTGGGAATAGCTCAATTGGTAGAGCATCGGACTGTGGCTCCGACGGTTGCGGGTTCAATTCCCGTTTCCCACCCCAA
>JBGPFV010000304.1:0-3808 GCA_041483535.1 Terriglobia bacterium
CGTATAGTGCGTGCTCTCCACCAACCCCGGCGGCAGGTTCGTCGGATTGATCACGTGCGGAACTACCATGCGTCCACCCATCGAGATCGCGCCCACGGCGCGCATCAGTTGCACCGGGGTGATCGCCACCGCGCCCTGGCCAATGCCGACCGAAATCGTTTCCCCGGCGAACCACTTCTGCTTGAAGTTGCGGATCTTCCACTCTTCCGAGGGCATCACCCCGCTCACTTCGTTGGGCAGGTCGATCCCGGTTTTCTGCCCCAACCCAAACGCGGTCGCGTATTTTGCGATGCGATCGATGCCGAGTTTTTCCGCCAGCGTGTAAAAGAAAACGTCGCAAGACTGGTAGATCGCTTTCGGCAGATCGACCGCGCCGTGGCCGCCTTTCACCCAGCATCCAAAACGCCGGCCATAAAACGTGGCGCCCCCGGTGCAGTTTACGTGGAGGGTCTGGGCAATCCCTTCCTGCCAGCCGGCGGTTGCCATAATGACCTTGAACGTCGAGCCGGGCGCGAGCTGGGCCTGAATCGCTTTGTTCAGCAGCGGCTTGTCGGGATCGTCGATCAGCTTGTTCCACTCTTCCCGTGAAATCCTCATACGGAAATCGTTGGGATCGAACGTCGGCCGGCTCACCATGGCCAGAATTTCTCCGCTGTGCGGATCCATGGCCACAATCGCGCCGTTCTTGCCTTCGATGGCTTCTTCCGCCGCGATCTGCAAATCCAGGTCAATCGTCAGCTTGAGTTGCTTGCCGGGTTCGGCGGGCGTTTCGTCGAGGCGCCCAACTTCGCGCCCGTGGCTGTTGACGATTGCGCGCCGGAATCCGTTCTTGCCCATCAGGATGTTGTTGTATTGCTTCTCCACACCACTCACGCCCACCACGTCGCCGGGGTTGTAGAGTTCGAACTGCGGCTGGTTGAGCATGTCTTCGGTCACTTCGCCGACATAGCCGATCAGGTGCGCCATGAAGCCGTTGCGCGGATACAGGCGCCGGTGCGCCATGATGGTTTCCAGTTCCGGAAGCTCGTTCTTGTGCGCCTCGATAAACGCCAACTCGTCGGGCGTGATGTCTTCCTTCAGGAAAATCGGCTGGTACTGCGGCATCCACGCGGTGCGCTTGATGCGCAGCCGCACTTCGTCGGCGTTCAAGTGCAGGCCCCGGGCAATGGCCTCCGCGTCCGCATTCAAATCTCTGGAGGAATCGCGCAGCAGGAGCGCGGAAAACGAGGGGTAGTTATCGACAATGATGCGGCCTTCGCGATCCAGAATCTTGCCGCGCGGCGCCAGAATCGGCACATTGCGCACACGGTTCTTCTCCGCCAGCAACGCGTAGTCGCTGCTCTGCATCACCTGCAGCAGCCATAGCCGGTACGCCAATAGAAGAAAAATAAACAGCACGACGTACTGCACGGCGGTGAGCCGGAGCGTGGAAACTTTTTCTTCGCGGCCTAACATCAATCCTCGGTTCCTGAATCCTCAGTTCCTGCCAGCAGCCATGGGCGCCCCCGCCGGAATCGAAATCGGCGATTGCGCTAGGCCTGGAGAACGAATGGATGAGTTAACCGTATTCTAACGCTTGGGCGTCGTGCCCGAAATAATGAACCGGAAACCAAAGTTTTCTACTCCAATGGTGCGAGTTCTAATGGAGAGACGGGCGTCTCGCCCGTCCGCAAGCAACCTGCGATCGACCGTCTCTCAATCGCGACGCCGGCGGCTTCGGAGCTATCGCCTCAAGCATTTCCAAGCCGATCAGGGGGTCATGTACAACCGTGGATTGAACTTCGCTCCCCCGCGGGCAACAATACAGGCAAGACTTACGTCTTACCTACTTCCAGCTAGGACTGGCATGCGGATTCGCACCTTCATCATCGCGTACGCGCTCGTGCTCGCCATTTTGCTCTTCGCCGACCGGCGCCCCGGTCCGAAGCAGCCGGATCGCTATTCCCACGTGGTCGACCTGACCGATGGGCAAACCGCGGCCGCGCCTCCGGCCATGCCCGCCGAGTCCCGAACCCGCATCATTGCTCCCGCCGCGCTGATTCCCGGGACTTGGACCGCGGGCCAGATTCCGCCTGAGCGCCTGGTAGCTCCGCTGGTAGTGATCGATTTGAACCAAGCGCCCGACGCCAGCCCGCAGATTTCTCTCGACGATATCGCCGCCTGGGAAGCGCGGCACGGTGCCATTCCGCAAGGCGCCGTCGTCGCCATCCGCCGCGCCGCGCCCAACCATCTGTCAACCACTGAGCCGTCAAGCACGCCATTCCCCATCGCCCGTGACGCGGCACTCTTCCTCATCGACGCTCGCTACACCATCGGCTTTGCCTTTGACGTCGATACGCCCGTGGACTTCGCCTCTGACCGCACCCTGGCGCGGCAACTCGCGCTGCATGGCAGCTATGTGCTCGAAGCAGCCGCGCCCTTCACCTCGCTGCCTGCGACCGGCTCGCTCATCATCGTCGCCCCAGCCAATAACAAGAAACCCGGCAAGGCCCCCGTCCGCATCCTGGCCATGGTGCGATAGTCGCTTTTTTCTGCACCGCGCTTCCCTCCGAAATCATCTACCCACGCGGAGGAATGTTCATGCCTGACCCGCGCTATCCCATCGGAAAGTTTTCCTACACCGGCCCGCTCACCGCAGAACAGAAGCAACAGTGCCTGACCGGCATCGAGCAGACTCCCGCGCGCTTGCGTGCCGCCCTCCGTGGACTTTCGGACCAGCAACTGAATACTCCCTACCGCGAGGGCGGCTGGACGCCGCGCCAGGTGGCCCATCACGTCGCCGACAGCCACATGAACTCTTACATTCGTTTCAAGCTGGCGCTCACCGAAGACGAGCCCACCATCAAGCCCTACAGGGAGAACCTCTGGGCCGAATTGCCCGAAGCCAAGCACGCCCCCATCGACGTGTCGCTCGCCTTGCTCGATTCCCTGCACCAGCGTTGGATGCTGATGCTCCGCGAGTTCACCGGCGCCGAATGGAAACGTACCTTCCGCCATCCTGACCTGGGTCCGATGTCGCTGGAAAAAACTCTCGCACTCTACGCCTGGCACGGACGCCACCACGTGGCGCATGTCACCAGCTTGCGAGAGAAAATGGGATGGTAGGAAGGAGCTACGAGCTGCGAGCTTCGAGCAGGCCGGCTCTTAGTTGACCGTGGCAATTTGCCCCGTAGAGACGCGGCTCGCCGCGTCTCTGCCGCATGCCAGACGAGGCAAGTCTCGTCTCTACCGGGTAGTGGGTCAGTTTGATTTCCACAAGCTAAGTCGGAGTGCCCTCTCTAGGAGAGTCGCGATTGCGCCATACATCAGGACGTTTAGAGCGACCGAGATTACAGTCTGCGCGATTCCAAACAGGGTCCTGTCCCATGTCGTTGTGAGCATCAAAGAAGACGGCCAAAGAAGATACATCAGGTCGGTATTGCCAATCCTCAGAACGCCAGCTACTCCAAACCACAAGAGCACCAGCACAACCCCAGACACGAGCAGTCCCACCGCACCGCCAACGATCGCTACTCGCCGCGTGGTCAAGAAACTTTCACCCCGAGCGCTTTCAGGATAAGCCCTTTGTCAATCCGCTTCGTGGCGGATGCTGTCTCAGGTAGATTTCAAATTGAGCCACTACCCTCTACAGAACGAATTTGCTTGCGCGAAGCCCGCAGCCACTTCTAAGTCATCCCCAGCTTCCACACCAGGTAGCTCGCCGCCTCGCGCATCACCGCCTCAAACCGTTCCCACAGCGGACGCGGACGCGATTCTGGCCTGGGCGCCAACTCCACTTGCACGCCTTCGTGCTCCAGCAAGGCGCGAA
>JBGPFV010000305.1:0-3791 GCA_041483535.1 Terriglobia bacterium
CGGCCAGCCGACGGCGGAGCCGGTGAGCGCGTCGATCTCTTCGACGGTCAGGTTCATCTCCTGCATGAGCCGCATCACGTTGAGCACGGAAAATGTGCCGATGCGATTGCCGATGAAGTTAGGAGTGTCCTTCGCCCGCACCACGCCCTTGCCGAGTTGCGTGTCGCAGAAGTGCGCGACGGCTTCGATCAGCGCGGGGTCGGCGTCCGGGGTGGGGATCAGTTCCAGCAGCCGCATATAGCGCGGCGGATTAAAAAAGTGCGTGCCGAACCACGAGCGCCGGAAGTCGGCGGAAAATCCCTCGGCGATTTTCGCCACGGGAAGGCCGCTGGTGTTGGTGGTAACGATGGTGCCGGGCTTGCGGATCGCATCAACTTTTTTCAGCAGCGAGCGTTTGATGTCGAGGTTCTCGACGATAGCTTCGATAATCCAGTCGACCTCGGCTAGACGCTTCAAGTCGTCCTCGAAATTTCCCACCGTGACCAGCCGCGAGAGCGAGGCTTCGAAAAACGCGGCGGGTTTCGATTTTCTAGCTCCGTCGAGCCCGGCGGCTGCGATTTTGTTACGCGCGGGGCCGGCGGCGTCTGGGGGCACGATATCGAGCAGTAGGGAAGGGACTCCCGCGTTGGCGAAATGTGCCGCGATGCGGGCGCCCATGGTGCCGGCGCCGAGAACGGCAACCTTGTGAATACGCTTCATGAATGCAGCCCTCGGCGGCTAAAGCCGCTTTGTGTATTAGGTTCTTAACGGCATGGCTGAAGCCATGCCCCTTCAAATCGATCCATGCACTTCACAGGTATCGGGAACAGAGTTCATCAAAGCTCAACTACGGAAGTTTATCCACCACCCAGTCGTTCTTGCCAGCGTCGACCAGGGTTATTTCGGACGACCTGCGTTTAACGTGGGACCCTGTGGCGGTGACGAGCACGACCGGGAAGCTGTAGCGCCCGTGATGTCGACGGCCGCGCTCGATCTCGAAGGCTCGGCTCGTGGCATTCGAAAAAAATTGCTCCAGGCTGTCGGCGTTCTGCGAGCGGCGGACACGATCGCTCAGCAGGACCATTCCAGATTCCAGATCTGCCGTTTGCCACGCGCACAGAAAACGGTTGGCGGCCGCCAGGGCATACAGGTAACCCGGGTCCGAGATATTTTCCGGTTTGGCTGGATGACTGTGCGATCGCGCCCAGAGCGGGACCGTCGCCAGGAAGAGACACACTGCTAACCGGATTTTCACGCTCAGGTTGGTCCTCGTTCCTTGTCTTTTGCCGGTGATGATGTAACTCCTTACTCTACTGGAAAACAAACAGAACGCCAGCGCGATGACCACATGATGAGTCAGACAGTTGAGGGACGGGCGTCCCGCCCGTCCAGCCGGGCGGGGACGCCCGGCTCTCCACCAGAAAGTCTTTCGCTGATATCCTAACTTTCGGTGCGCCGCGCGCCACATTTCATGACCTCAAGCCCTCATCTTGTTCTATCCGCGCGGGAAATTGCGGCGTTGATTCGTCGCAAAAAAGTTTCCCCTGTCGAGGTGGCGCGCGCTCACCTGGATCGCATCGAACGCCTCAATCCCAAGCTGAATGCGTTCGTCGATTGCCAGCCGGAGGCTGTGCTTACCCAGGCGCGGGAAGCGGAGAAGGCGGTCCTCGGCGGAGACGAACTTGGGCCGCTGCATGGCGTGCCGGTTTCCATCAAGTCTTCGATTGAAGTTGCCGGACATCGCTCGGAAGCGGGCACACGCTTGCGCGCTGGATACATCGCCGCTGAAGATGCGCCGCTGGTGGCGCGACTGCGCGCGGCGGGAGCTGTGATCCTGGGCGTAACCAACACGCCCGAACTGCTCATGGCCTGGGAAACGGACAACCTTCTTTATGGACGGACCAACAATCCCTGGGACTTGACTCGCACCGCGGGCGGATCGAGCGGGGGAGAGGCTGCCGCCATAGCAGCGGGACTTTCCGCCGGCGGCGTGGGCAGCGACGGCGGCGGTTCCATCCGCGTACCGGCGCACTTCTGCGGCATCTGCGGATTGAAGCCCACGCCCGGACGCATTCCTTCCACCGGACACTATCCGAAATCGGGCGGGCCGTTTGCCTTGATCGGCGTGGTCGGGCCGATGGCGCGCACCGTCGATGATTTGCGGATGCTGTTCGAAGCGATGGCGGGTTTCGACGACGGCGATCCTTGCGCCGCGCCAGTCGAGGTGCGCGAGGTTCGCGAAACGGTGGTGCGGAACGTCACTATCGGGTTCTTCGAAGACGATGGACGGACTCCAGTCACGCCGGAAACCAGGTTGGCGGTGAGTCGCGCGGCGTCGCTGTTATCGAGCTGCGGATTTCGGGTCGAGCCGTTTCGTCCCGAAGGGCTCGAAGAAGCGCGCCAGCTATGGTGGGAATTTTTCGGCGTGGCTGGAGGGATGATTCTCGAGCCTATGCTGCGTGGGCGCGAATCTGAGCTAAGCCCGATTCTGCGCGAATTCCAAGCCTGGACGAATGCCGCGCCCGCACACACTGGCGAGTCTCTGCTGGCCGCCTGGCTGGGACGCGATGCGGTGCGCGAGAAGGTTCTCCTGCAGATGCGGAGATATCCCGTGCTGATTTGCCCGACCGCAGCCATCCCCGCTTTTCGTCATGGCGAGCGGGAGTGGCAAGTGGAAGGCGAGACGGTGAAGTATCTCGACGCCTGGAGCTATTGCGAGTGGTTTAATCTGCTGGGGTTTCCCGCCGCAGTGGTTCCGATGGGCCATTCGGACCAGGGCCTGCCCATCGGCGTGCAGGTCGTCGGCCGGCCCTGGCAGGAAGAAGTGGTGCTGGCGGTCGCGGCCAAACTCGAAAAGGAGCGCGGTGCGTGACCGCCAGTGCTGGAGTGATAACGGGCCGGAGCGATGTCCTCGCTTAACTTCCGAGAGAGACGGGGCAAGCCCCGTCTCTACCATAAATGTCCAAACGGGCACAGACTCTATATTTCGGGTAAGATTCTAGAGGCGAGTACAGTGCACCGCTTCCGCGCGGGTTGATCGTGCCGGGCCGATTCGAGACTGATTCGAGCGAGCTCGGCGTTCCTGCATACTCCCCAATTACCAGGTAGAACCGCAGCCCTTGGGTTGGCGGCACATTCCTGTCAGGAGAGACTGAATGGCGAAGATTGCAAAGACAGCCGACCGGAAAAAGGTCATGGATACCACGAAATCAACCGCATGTCCCAAGTGCGGCAAAGATACGCGCATCGTCAAGCGCATGAAAGATCGCGAGCGCGGCGTGCCCGGCGGGATCTATATTTCGTGCTCCGCTTGCGAGTTTTTTGAGAAGTTGTGAGGGGCGGATCCCGGTTCTCGTTTCCATTCGTAGCGGCCTTGCTGCAGCCACAACCGAACCCGATCCTCCACGGAAAAGCTCTCATGGCCTAGCCGGACAAACTCTGACTCCAGGGAAAAGGCGTGGGCTTCCAGAGGGACGGTGAAATGAAGTTTCGTGTTCACGAAGGCGCGAATCCAGAGTTCGGCGTAACGCTCCAGGCCTAGCAGTTGAAACTGAACGGCGTGGACGAGGGCATGAAACAGAGATCTCTCCGTCAGTTTCTCGTTAAAGACGACGACATCGAGAAAAGTCAGAGAAGCCATGTGGGTGAGATCGGGCAAGTTTTCCAGAAACGTTTTCGCTTCCTCGTAAAAAGGCGGATTGGGCAGGCGTTGTCCCTCGAGTTCCAGCACCCGCACCTGATCCAGCAAGGATCGAGAGAAGTAGCGCCCCATGAGGGCCTTGTATTGCTCAGTAAGGGATACGCCGGAAGCA
>JBGPFV010000306.1:0-3782 GCA_041483535.1 Terriglobia bacterium
CAAATTTTTCTGTACTTCGCCAAGGCGGGAATGTTCGTATTCGGAAGCGGACTCGCCGTTGTCCCGTTTTTGTACAGCGGCACCGTGCAAGGGCATCATTGGCTGACCGACCATCAGTTCGTGGATGCGGTCGCCGTGGCCATGATCACACCTGGGCCTGTGGTCATCACCGTCGCTTTTATCGGCTACCTGGCCGCTGGAGTGGCGGGGGCGACGGCGGCAGCGCTCGGAATATTCTTGCCCGTCTATCTCGTGGTTGTGCTCCTGGCACCGTCCTACAAACGCTGGGCGAAAAACCCTCAGCTGAATGCGTTCGTGCGAGGAGTGACTGCGGCAGCCACCGGCGCGATTGCCGGCGCTGTCGTGGTTCTGGCGCGCCGCTCGCTCTACGATCTGCCTACAATCTTGATTTGTGCTGTCAGTCTTGCCGTACTGTTCCGGTGGAAGGTTCCTGAGCCTGCTCTGATCGCTTGCGCGGCGGTAGCTGGCCTGGTGCTCCGGCACACCTAGAACCCGTTTCCAGGCGGAGTTCGGGGATCCCTTCGACGACGCTCACGGCAGGTCCGCGTCGCACCACACAGGTCACACACCACTCCGGCGTTGTAAAATCGTGGATTACTCATTACCGTTCTACCCTTATCTATGCCACAGGAAGACAAACCGATCCCCCCCGCGCGCCTCGAACGTAATAATAACGATGAGCGTTACGACCCCCAGCGCATTGAACAGAAATGGACGGAGCGCTGGCAGAGCGATCCGTCGCTCTACGCCGCCGAGGCCCACTCCACCAAACCGAAGTTTTACGTTTTGGAGATGCTTCCCTACCCTTCCGGCGCGCTGCACATGGGACACGTGCGCAATTACTCCATCGGCGATGCCCTGGCTCGCTACATGTGGATGAACGGGTACAACGTGCTGCATCCCATGGGCTGGGATTCGTTTGGCCTGCCGGCGGAAAATGCCGCCATCAAGAACAACACTCCGCCGAAACAGTGGACGCTGGCGAATATCGCGGCCATGAAGGTGCAGATGAAGCGCCTTGGGTTCGCGTATGACTGGTCGTGCGAGGTCACGACTTGCCTGCCGGATTACTACCGCTGGAATCAGTGGTTCTTCCTGAAGCTTTACCAGTCGGGACTCGCGTATCGCAAGAAGAGCAAGGTGAACTGGTGTCCGGTGTGCTGCACCGTGCTGGCCAACGAGCAGGTGGTGAATGGGAATTGCTGGCGGCATGAGGACACTCCCGTCGAGCAGCGCGAACTGGAGCAGTGGTTTTTGCGCATCACGAAGTACGCCGACGAGTTGCTGCGCGATCTCGAAAAGCTGCAGGGGTGGCCGGAAAAAGTCCGCATCATGCAGCAGAACTGGATCGGACGCAGCGAAGGCACCCTGGTGGATTTCGATCTGGGCGGAACCGTGGGCCCGGCGGGATCGACGATCACGGTGTTCACCACGCGTGTGGATACGATTTATGGCGCGACCTCGGTGCAGTTGGCGCCGGAGCATCCGATCGTTGCCGATATCGCCTCGCGCCACCCCGATTTGCGGGCCCAGGTCGACCAACTGATCGCCGAACAGCGCAAAGCGAAGGAAACGGGCGACATCGGCGCCATCGAGAAGCACGGCGTCTTCACCGGACGTTATGCCAAGAATCCGTACAACGGCGAAGCCGTGCCGGTGTGGGTGGCGAACTACATTTTGATGGACTACGGCACCGGTGCCATCATGAGCGTTCCGGCGCACGATGAGCGCGATTATGAATTCGCGAACAAGTACAAGTTGGAGATCCGCCTGGTCATTCTTCCGCAATCAAGCGATCCGGAAGAAACCATGGTGGAACCGCCGCTGCCCTTTACCACCAAGGACGGGATCGTGGTGAACTCGGGCGAGTTCAGCGGGCTGAGTTGCGACGACGCGATCAAGAAGATGACGGCGCGCGCCGAAGAGAAAGGCTTTGGCAAGGCCACCGTCACCTTCCGAATCAAAGATTGGGGCATCTCGCGGCAGCGCTATTGGGGCACGCCGATCCCGATGGTGTACTGCGACAAAGACGGAGTAGTGCCGGTCGCGGAGAAAGACTTGCCGGTGATTCTGCCCGACAACGTACCCATCACGCTCGCCGGCGGATCGCCTTTAGCGGGCGTGCCGGAGTTCTTAAATACCACTTGTCCGAAATGCGGCGGCCCGGCGCGGCGCGAAACCGACACCATGGATACGTTCGTCGATTCGTCCTGGTACTTCTACCGCTACGCCGACGCGCACAATGACAAGGCGCCGTTCGACAGCGCAACCATTGCCTACTGGTTTCCGATTGATCAGTACATTGGCGGCGTGGAACATGCCATTCTCCACCTTATTTATTCGCGCTTCTGGACAAAGTTCATGCGCGATATGGGCCTCGTGAAAAACGACGAGCCCGTTGCGCGCTTGTTCACCCAGGGGATGGTCATCAAAGACGGCGCGAAGATGTCGAAAAACCTGGGAAACGTTGTATCGCCGGATGAGATGGTGGCGCGCTACGGAGCCGATGCCGCCCGCCTGTACAGCTTGTTCGCGGCGCCTCCCGATCGCGACCTTGACTGGCAGGATTCGGGGATCGAAGGCATTCAGCGGTTTCTGGGGCGGGTTTATCGGTTCTTCCTGCGGAATCCCGTAAAGAAGTCCCGTGATCCAGAACCCGCTGAACAGTTGGTGATGTTGTCGTCCGAGGCGCGTGCGATTCAGCGCAAATTGCACCAGACCATTAAGCGTGTAAGCCACGATTTCCAGGGGCGCTGGCACTTCAATACTTGCATCGCAGCGATCATGGAACTGGTGAATGAGATTTATAGTGCGGAAGAGGCAATTACTGGTGGGCGAGTTCCCAATTCGCTGATCGCCGATGCGCAGCGCAACATCGCACTGTTGCTCGCTCCGATGGCGCCGTATCTGGCACACGAATTGTGGGAGATGACGGGCGCGACCAGCAATCTGCTGAAAGCTCCGTGGCCAAAGTACGATCCAGCGTTGGCAGCGGAGGATGAGATCGAGATTCCGGTGCAGGTCAACGGCAAGCTGCGCGGGCTAGTGGTAGTCCCGGCGGGTGCAACCGACGATCAGGTTGAGCAGGCAGCCATTGCGAACGAAAAAGTGAAGGCGGCGATTGCGGGCAAGCAGATCGTGAAGAAGATCGTGGTGCCGAAAAAGTTGGTGAATATTGTAGTGCGCTAAAGTGCGATAACCACAAGCAACACAGAAGACGGGCCACTATTGCTTTCCCCCGTGTTCCCCTGTGCCCCCTGTGGTTAAGGTTTTGCTTTAGATTGCAACCGGGGCGCCAATCTGAGAAACTCATCCGTGGAAACCCAATCCATCGTAGTCCTCGACTTCGGAGCGCAGTATTCGCAGCTGATTGCGCGCCGCATCCGCGAACAGAAAATCTTCTCGGTCGTCCTGCCATTCAATGCCAGCCTGGAAGAAATTCGCAGCTATTCTCCGGTGGGAATCATTCTGTCGGGCGGCCCGTCGTCGGTGTACGACAAAGACGCACCGCTGGCCGACAAGAGCGTCTTCGACCTCGGCATCCCCGTACTCGGCATCTGCTATGGATTGCAGTTCATGGTCTATGCCCTGGGCGGGAAAGTGCGCCCCGCCGCGAAACGCGAATACGGCCACGCCAAAGTGGAGATCCAGGAATCCGACTCGCAACTTTTTCAGGGACTCCCCAAGCTGCTCGCGGTCTGGATGTCACACGGCGACTCGGCCGAAGAATTGCCTCCCGGGTTCCGGTTGACGGCGAAAAC
>JBGPFV010000307.1:0-3776 GCA_041483535.1 Terriglobia bacterium
CCGATAGCTTTCTGATCGGACGTGTAGCCGAACAAGACAACCATCACCAACCCGACCACCAGCGACAAGACCACCACAATCGCCAGCGGACTGGTCAGCAGTGAGAGATTGAACACCGCGATTGCCAAGGCATGACCGGCGATCGTCATCGGCTTTGAGAGAACAGGCAAGCTACTCGATGTACCCTAATCCGCGCAGCCGTTTCTGTATCTCTTCTTTCGACGTGCTGCTCTCATCCGGCAGGATTTTGTTGGTTTCTTTTTCCAGCAAATGGATTACGAATTCGTCGATCGACTCATATCCCGCGGCATCCGAACACTGCTTGACCTTCTCCAGCAGTTCGCCTTCGATCTTCACTTTGTAGGAACCAAACATGGTTTCTCCCTGATTCTCAGCTTGTCGTAGAAAGATTCGCGCCTACCGCGGCTGAAATACCGACTGCCCCATCATATCCTTCGTTTTCGCGATTCCGAATTCAGAGAGAATCGTCGGCGCCATATCGGTCAGCGCCGGAGCCTGCGCTTCAATCTTGCGGTTGCTCAACAGCACTCCCGGCACTTTGGTGAAGTCCATGCAGTGATCGCCGCTCCACGGATTGGTGTTGTCCTCAAGCACGTCCGCCGGGAACGCGCCCAGAATCGTTTTCCATCCCGAACGGTACCCGCGGTTATAGCCGACCAGTGCATCCGGACCCGAGCGCGCGTATGGCCCTTGATAGACTTCGCTGGCCAGATCGATGCGCGTAATCACCTGAGAACCATCCTTCGGATCGCGTATCTCCAAAAGCTTCTGCCGAATTTCCCTTAGCAGCGCATCGGCCTCGGCGGGATCGACAATGCCTTCACGCTCGCGTCCACGCACATTCAGATAGAGTCCGTTAATCCCCAACCCGTACGCCCGCGTGCGGCTCCAATCCACATCGGCAAAGGGCTCGCTCGAATCCCCACTGGCGCCTGTTTTCCGTGTGATGTAGCCATGGTTCAACAACCACGTGTTCAGATTGAAGGAGCGCCGGAAGGGAGCAAACCCGTGGTCCGAAAGCACTAGCAGCGTCGTATTTTCATCGACCTTCGGCATCACCTCGCCTAACACCTGATCCATCTGCTGGTAAAACTCCTCCAGCGCCCTCCCGTTCTGAGCGGCGCTCGCCGCGTCATACGCCGGACTCTGCGCATCGGTCAGCCGCCACAACATGTGCCCGTTCAGATCGAGGCTCGAAAAATAAAAGAAGAACAGGCCCTGGTGAAATGTTGGGAACTCCGCATCGAACGCGCGCCGGTGCTCGGCCAGCACAGTGTGCGATTGTTCCAGAAATTCCTTGTCGTCGAGCACGCCGGCGGTGAGCGCCTTCGTGTCTTCGGCAATACCCTGCGTGTGGAATTCTCCAATCTGTTTTGCCAGATCGCGCGAGTAACCGGACGGTGTGGAGATGGGCAGCGCTGGATTTTCCGGATCGATATTGATGGGCGAGACGTAAAGCTGAAAACGTGGATGCGTCTGCTTGAGATAAAAGCGGCAGATGCCCTTCACATCGCCGATCCAATTGCCCAAGACGGGCACGAGCTGAAATTCCACCGGAACCCATCCACTCCATTCGCCTTCTTTCAGAACGAACTGCTGGTCCTGCACAGCGATGCGCGCCACCGGCTCGAGCGGGTCCACGTCCACGGTGAAAGGTTCTGCAGAGGGAGGCGAGTTCCTGCGAAACGAGTTATCCGGACCAATCAGATTGGTCGCGACCCGATTGTTCTTCACCTCGACCTGCACGATTTCTCCGCCCTCAAGGGCTCCCACCGCCGCTGTAGGATCGTCGGTGTAGAAAGTAAACGTGCCATAGGTGCCGCGCAGATCGGGCGTCCCCATGCCGGAAAGCGTTTTACCTTTCGCCGCGATGGGAGGGAAATTCGCCGGGATACGGTATACATAGTTGGGCACGCCATGCTCGTCCAGAATCTCCCAGAAGGCCTTGCCGTGCCGCAAATCCTCGGCCGTGCCGCCGCCCAGCGGAATCACCCAACTCCCAATATGAAGGCTGTGCTTAGGGCCTTCCACCCGCGACGTGGAAAAATAAAGTTGAAGAGTCTTGGGATCGCGGTGGATGAAATCAAACACTCCATGTCCGCCGGCATTCATTCCCGTGATCATGTTCGACCACGCCACCGGGCTCTGTGGCGGGATGCTCGACGTCAAACGCCGGAACGATCCCTGCGCTGCCAGCCGGGCGAAGTTCGGCATCTTGCCCTCGGCCATGAACTTCGTGAGCAGGTCCGGGTCGAGCCCGTCAATGCCCAGGATGATCATCTTCCTGGAGCCAACCGCTCCGCCGCGCGCACGCTGGCAGGAGAGGAGCAGGCTCAACCCCGCGGCACACAAAGCCAGCAGACACAGCAGACGAAGACGTTTTCTGAAAGGCGCGGTCACGCAAATATGATCTGCAAAATATGGCCCGGCTTCCTGGCTAGCTTCCCGGCGAACGATGGGTGGCGGTCACGACATCACCACGAGAGGATATCGCGAGGAGCAGGTACATAGATTGTACGCGGCGTTCGGTGGGCGTCAAGACTGGAGGGTCTGGCCGCGTCCTAACCGGGAGGGCTCCCCACCCATGTCATGGTCATTGCCGGTTTTGATCAATGGCGGCGCGGCCTTTACACTTACTGTCATGATCCGAAGAGTGGTTGCCGGCGCGAGTCTGATCTTTCTTTGTCTCAGTTTCTCTTTTGCCGCGGCTGCATCCAAGCCTAACCTGGTGTTGATCACCTTGGACTCCACCCGCGCCGACCGTATGGGCTTCCTCGGCGCCAAGGGTGCACATACGCCCAACCTTGATCGTCTCGCCGGGGAAAGCATCGTCTTCGAGCATGCCTACGCCCAGGCGCCGGGCAGCGTGGTTTCGCACGCAACCATTCTTTCCGGAGCCTACCCGCAGAGCACGGGCATGAACGAGATTGGCGGCACGCTATCGTCGTCGCTGCCTTATCTGCCAGACTTGCTGAAGGCGCACGCCTATGGCACGGCTGCCTTTGTTGGCTCCATCGAGCTCGACCCGTGGAACGGGCTGGCGCAAGGCTTCGACCGCGGCTTCCAGACTTACGACGCCGGCTTTCGGCCCGCCATGCCCGGGGACGCCCGTCCTCCCCTAACCGAGCGCCGCGGAGACCAGGTTGCCGCCCGCGCCATCGCCTGGCTCGACCACAATGCGCAACAGCAGTTTTTTCTATGGGTTCATATCAGCGATGCGCGCGCACCTCGCCCTTCGTACAATTCCGCCATCACCGCGGCCGATGCCGTCATCGGCAAATTACTCAGCGCCTTGCAACAACGGAAGCTCTACGAAAATACCGCCGTGATTGTCGTCGCCGACCACGGCGAGAGTTTGGGCGCCCACGGCGAAGACGCACACGGCGTGTTTCTCTACGACGAGACGATCCACGTCCCGCTGCTCATAAAGCTCCCTGCGAGCCAGACAGCGAAGCCACCGACGGCCCGAGTACCAGCCAAGGTAAGGCTGGTGGATATCGCTCCGACCCTGCTGGAAATCGCCGCCATCCCGGTGCCCTCGCAAATGCAGGGACAGTCACTGTTGCGGATCGCAAAATCAAAGTCCGGTGGCGGCAGCGGTAGTGGGATTAATGGCGACCAGCCTGTGTATTCCCGCGCCGATCTGCCGCAACGGGGATTCGGCTGGAGCCCGCTAGAATCCTGGCGAGCAGGCAAGTATCTCTACATCCGCGCTCCGAAGCCCGAACTCTACGACTTGACCGCCGACCCGGGCG
>JBGPFV010000308.1:0-3772 GCA_041483535.1 Terriglobia bacterium
TCGGGAAAGAACTTGGCCAACCGGCTTACGATATCCGATTCGAGAGCGCGCGCAGTTGCCTGGTTGGGCACAGTGGAACCTCGATCCGGGGGAGTTGGAGCAGCCGAGTCTCCCCTCTTCCGGGTTGGGAAGAACTGGTTGAGAAGAGCTGCGAGAAGACTCGTCCTGCTTTGTCGGCATTTTATTGTGCACGAGCGCCACCAAAAACTTGAAGGTCATGGACCTAAGAGCAAGTGAAAGAAGAACAAGCAGTTAACAGCGTCACGCGGGGTCCGGAGCAGGTCATTCCCTTGGGATTGGGCAAAAAGCGTCTCAGGATGACACAGGTGGTCTCAGTTCGAAGGCTGCAAGGAAGGCGGATTCAGCCAAGAAGCGCCTTCGGTGCCCCAGCCCCTAAAGGGGCATGGATCTGGGGACTTTCGGCAGCGCTGAAGCGATGCCCTGATACGAACCTTGGGCTGAGGTCGAGCTGCGCTCGGCTTGGACGGCCGGGGACGGCTGTCCCTACTCAAGTTGGACGGGCGAGGACGCCCGTCTCTCCACTTGCTATTGCAGAGTGGTTGATTGGGGAGGCTCCTCGCGGGCGCCGATGTGGTAGCGCTTCAGCTTGCGGTAGAGGGTGGCGCGGCTGATGCCGAGCATTTTCCCGGCGAGAGCTTTGTCTCCGTTGACCTGGGAAAAGACGCGCTCGATGGTGGCGCGTTCAATATCTTCAAGGTCGGTGGCGCGGAGGTCGGTCGGGCGGCCGGAGAATTCGCGCGCATCCAGCGGTTCGGCTTGGATTTCCGCCTGCGCGATCGAGGGCGGCAGATCGTTGACTTCGAGGATGCGCTGATCGCCGAGGGCGACGGCCCGCTCCAGACAATTTTCCAGTTCGCGAACATTGCCCGGCCAGTCGTACGCCAGCAGGGCCTTCATGGCGTTGCCGGAAACCTGCACGCCGCGTCCGGGAGCGAGTCGCTCGAGGAAGAACGCCGCCAGAATGGGAATGTCGGAACGGCGCTCGCGCAGCGGGGGCAGAGCAATGGTGACGACATTGAGGCGGAAATAAAGATCCTTGCGGAAGGTTCCTTTCTTATATTCGGCGTCGAGATCGCGGTTGGTGGCGGCCATGATGCGCACGTCCACCTTGACTTTTTGATTACTGCCCACGGGGCGGACTTCTTTCTCCTGAATAAAGCGCAACAGCCGGGCTTGCATCTCCAGAGGAAGTTCGCCCACCTCGTCGAGAAAAATGGTTCCGGTATCGGCCGATTGCAGCAGGCCCTGCTTGGAACGAAGCGCGCCGGTGAAAGCGCCTTTTTCGTAGCCGAACAATTCGCTTTCGATGAGGGTGGGGACGAGCGATCCGCAGTCGACGGCTACAAAGGGGCGGCTGGCCAGGTTACCGCGAAAATGAAGGGCGCGGGCCACCAGTTCCTTGCCAGTTCCGCTTTCGCCGGAAATCAAGACGGGCGTGCGCGTGTCCTTGAGGCGGGAGATGAGGCGCAGCACGTGCTGAATACTGGCGGAACTTCCGATAATACCGTGCACGGCGGTCTCGGTTTCGGAGCGTTCGCGAAGGTAGAGATTCTCTTCCACCAGGCGGACTTTATCGGCCATGCGGCCCAGGAAAAGGCGCAGATCGTCGAGCGGCGCAAAGGGCTTGGCAATGTAATCGTAGGCGCCCAGCTTCATCGCCTGGACAGCAGTTTCTACCGATCCGTGGCCGGTCATGACGGCAACTTCGATGGTGGGGAAGTCGTGTTTCACTTGCTCCAGAAATTCGAGTCCGGACATGCGCGGCATGACCAAGTCGGTGAGGATCATGTGCACGGGCTGTTCCTCAAGCAGAGCGAGGGCGGCGTCACCGCTCTCGGCTTCGAGGCAGAAGAAGCCGAGCGATTCGCCAACGGTCATGCAGAGGCGGCGGATGGTCTGCTCGTCATCGACAATCAACAATCGGATGCGAAAGTCGTGGGTCATCAAACTCTGGCTCGTCAAACTCTGGGTTTTCAAATTCTGCGTCATCAGGCAGCCTTGCCCATGGTCTGCTGGACCACGGAAATGAATTCCTGCACGCGAAACGGCTTTTCCACGCAGGGCGCGCCGGTGCGGCGCAGCGTGGCAGCGGTTTCCTCGTTGGCCATATCGCCGGTGATGAACACCAGGCGCGTGGCCAGTTCGGGGCGATGGGCGGCGATCCAGGCATAAACCTGGGCGCCATCGACGCCGCCCGGGGTGCGCATGTCGGAAACGACGCCGTGAAAATTGCCGTCCGCCAGCAGGCGCAGGGCTTCGGCGCCGGATTCGGTTGGAACCACGGAATATCCGTGGCCCTCAAGAACGGCGCGTACCAAAGCCATGACCGCGGGTTCATCTTCAATCAAAAGCACGGGCGCACTGGCGGACTTCGTTCCGGTCGAATTTCCTAGCTGGGTTCCTAGCTGGTTTCCTGTCTTAGTTCCTGGCTGGGTCATTTTGGTTGGTCTCCTGCAACCGCTCCAAAGGATGCCGCCTGGGATGCTACCGGGAGGCGGACGATAAAAGTCGCTCCTACAGAGTCCGGGTTGTTGTGACAGACAATTTCGCCGCCATGTTCGCGGACAATGCCATAGCAAATACTCAGGCCCAAACCTGTACCCTGGCCGATGTCTTTGGTGGTAAAGAACGGATCGAAAATCCGTTCGGGATCGGCGATGCCGACGCCGTTATCGCAAAAAGAAATCTCGACGAATGCGCCGTCGCGGTCGCTCTTGATCTCAATGCGCGCGGGGTGGGGAGGGTGCTCGCCTTCGCGGACGGCGTCGTAGGCGTTGTTCAGGATGTTGAGAAACACCTGCTGCAGCTGGTGGGAATCTCCCATCACATCGGGCAGGGACGGGTCGAGGCGTTCAACCACCTCAATGCCGTGGCTGATGAAGTCGTACGAACGCAAGTGCACGGTGCGTTGGAGGATGGAGTTGAGCTGCACCAATTGGCGCAGGGGCGGCATCTGGCGGGCAAAGCTGAGCAGGTTCTGCACGATCTGCTTGGTGCGCTGCGCTTCCTGCAGAATTACCCGCAGATCGCGCCGCGCGCTTTCGGGGAGCTCGGGATTCTCCAGCAAGAGGTCGGTGAATCCGAGGATGGCAGTGAGCGGATTGTTGACTTCATGGGCGACGCCGGAGACCAACTGTCCGACGGCCGCCATTTTCTCGGCGTGTACGAGCTTCGTGCGCAGCAGGGCGGAATCGGTGACGTCGGTCATGACCACGACGATGCTGCTCACCCGGCGGTCTTCGCCGTGGATGGGGCTCAGATTGACGGAGAACTGGCCACTGGCGCCGTCGCCGCGAACCAGGGGCAAATCGAAGTTATCGACCTGTTGGCCGTGCCCTACGGCTGCGAGCGCTTCCCGGAGCGCCGCGCGGCGCGCGGGAATACACAGCTCGGGAAAAGGATGCCCCAGGATCTGGCTCTGTTGAAAGCCGAGACCGCTCCAGCGCCGGTTGGCATAACTGATCACCCCGTCGGTGTCAGTAACCAGAATCAGGCTCTGTGTATGGCTGAGGATCTTGCCGGAGAAATCACGCTCCTTCTGCAGTTCGGTTTGCGACTGGCGAAGGCCGCTGATGTCGAGCATGAGGCCGCGGTACTGCAGGATTTGGCCGCCCGGATCGCGCACCGCGAAACAGTTGATGAATACGTGCACCGGCGATCCGTCCTTGCGCCGGAGGATTTCTTCCTGATTGTGCAGTCCGCCCTCGCGCTCGAACAGTTCCGCCAGTTCTTCGCGCCGCCGCGGGGAAAA
>JBGPFV010000309.1:0-3751 GCA_041483535.1 Terriglobia bacterium
AAGCCCGAACCCGCCCAGCCTTCCACGGTCAACGTGGACGTGAAGGACGGCGGGCCCGTGGTGCTGACGACACGCGCGGCCGAGTTTCAGGTGAGGTCGGATGGTTATGTGCAGGCATCTCTGTTGAGGGACGGCAAGAAACTTTCCCTCGACGAACCTAACACCGGCTCTCCTGTGGATAGCGATTTTGTGCGAGTGGGGGGCAAGGATGTGGATTTCACGCTCGACTTCCAGCGGACGCAAGTGCACGAAACGATCGGGAAGATGGGAGTTGGGAAGCGGGTCGAGATTCCGGCGCGCCCGCTCGGGCCGTCTGGGATGGATTTGGAGTGCGTGCTGGCGTTTGAGGTCTATGACAAGTTTCCCAACGTTCTGCTGAGCACGGTGGAATACAAGAACACGGGCGCGAGCGAAATCACAATCGAAACGAGCGTGAATCAGCGGCGCCGTTTGAACGCGCGGCTGGGCGATGGGAAGGCAAAGCCGTGGGAAATGTGGTCATTTCATGGCGCAAGCTATGACTGGGGAAAAGATGACGTGGTGAAGCTGACGCCGGCTTTTTCTCAGCCCAACCTCATGGGAGAAATGGTTAAAGGCGGCTATGGTGGCGGAATCCCGGTGGTGGCTTTCTGGACGCGCCAGGTGGGCGAAGCGGTCGGGCACGTGGAAACGATTCCGATTTCCGCAGCGATCCCGGCAAGAGTCGCAGCCGATGGACGCCTGAATACCGAGGTGGACTACGCTGCCAACATCGCCCTGAAGCCGGGCGAGACGTACTCCACTCCGCGCAGTTTCGTCTCCGTCTTTGCGGGCGACTTCTATGAGCCGCTGCGGATTTGGTCGAGCGTGCTGCAGAAAGAAGGTTGGGAACTGCCGAAGCCGTCGAGCGAGGCCTACAACGTGAGTTGGTGCGGCTGGGGATACGAGTTCAACGTGACGCCGGCGCAGATGCTGGGCACGGTTCCAAAGCTGAAAGAGATGGGCATCAAGTGGGCGACGCTCGACGATCGCTGGTTCGATACCTATGGCGATTGGAATCCGCGCAACGAGACCTTTCCGGGCGATGCCATCAAGAAGATGACCGACGACTTCCACAAAGCAGGGATACTAACGCAGTTGTGGTGGCTGCCGCTCGGCGTGGAAGATGGCGAGGGGCGCTGGGAATCGCACAAGTACGTTGTGTCGAAGGTGGTTCGGGATCATCCCGACTGGCTGATTCTCGACAAGAGTGGTAAGCATGCCCACATCACGCGTGGTCTGGCCGCGCTGTGCCCGGCGGTGCCGGAAGTGCGGGCGTATCACAAGCAACTGACGGAGAAGTTCATTCGCGACTGGGGATTCGATGGCAGTAAGCTGGACAACATCTACAGTGTTCCGGCTTGCTACAACCCGGCGCATCATCACAAGTCGCCGCAGGATTCGGTAAATGCGATGGGCGATGTCTACAAGGAAATTTTCCAGACGACGCGGGCGTTGAAGCCGCAGAGCGTCACCCAGAGCTGTCCGTGCGGCACGCCGCCATCGCTCGCCTGGCTGCCGTTTATGGACCAGGCGGTGACCGCAGACCCGGTGGGCGCGGTGCAGGTGCGGCGACGGATCAAGATGTATAAGGCATTGCTCGGACCCGAATCGGCGGTCTACGGCGATCACGTCGAACTTTCCGCGATGACCAAAGCAGGCAACGACTGGAAAGAACACGGCGATGATTTCGCATCCACGATTGGAGCCGGAGGCGTGGTGGGGACGAAGTTTGTCTGGCCCGATCCCGGTCCGAAATTCAAGGACGTCAATCTGACGGCTGCGAAAGAAGAGCGCTGGAAGAAGTGGATCGGCCTATACAACCAGAAGATGCTATCCAAGGGTGAGTTCAGGGACCTTTATGTGACCGGCTACGACACGCCCGAGGGATATGCCATCGCGAAAGACGGCAAAATGTATTACTCGTTCTTCACCTCGGCCAACTGGAAAGGCGAGGTTGAACTGCGCGGATTGAAGCCCGGGAAGTACCGGGTGAGTGACTACGGTGAGGGAAAAGACCTGGGCACGGTAGACGCGGCGGCCAATGGCGTGGCGAAACTGGCGGCAGAGTTCAAGGATCATCTGCTGCTCGAGGTTAGTTCGCAGCCGTAAAAATTACGTGAGGATGGCGGGAACGCGGGCAGACGGGTACCCTGATCCGCCTGATTCGTTTTTTGTGGAGGTACAAGTCGCGCCTTTACTTCCGGATTGCTGACCACACGGCAAGTGCCCGCCCTGGACAGCTTGCGCCGCTTTTCCTTTTCCGCTTCGGCTACGGAAGGTCTGGCAGAAAATGACCTCTTTTTGTCATTGCTGCCATCATTCCCGAACCCTACTATGGCTGCATGAAGAACTCGAAATCGACGGATCCGAGCGCATGTCGTCCAAGAACCATCGTCTTTCTTGCCGCTCCCAGCACGCAAATCCTCGACGTCGCGGGACCCTTTCAAGTCTTCGTCCGGGCCGCGGACCTCTTTGTCCACGATTACCCGTCGCGAAAACGACCTTATAACGTCGTACTGGCAAGTTCGACTCATCGCAAGACGGTGACGACAAACTGCGGGTTGGCACTCACCGGTACCGAGACTTTCCGCAGCCTCCGCGGACCTATGGATACCCTGCTCGTTGCCGGCGGGACCGGTCTCGAAAACGCAGCGCGTGACGAAGAGGTACTGGCCTGGCTGCGAACCGCAGCGCAGCGAGTACGGCGCATCGGATCGATTTGTACTGGAGCCTTCCTGCTTGCTGCGGCTGGGCTTCTGGACGGCAAACGCGCCACCACTCATTGGAAATGGGCAGCGGAGCTGGCCAAGCGATCCCAGCTGACCACTGTCGATCCCGACCCGATCTACATACGGGATGGAAACACGTACACGACGGCAGGGGTCACGGCCGGGATGGATCTCGCCTTGGCTCTGGTCGAAGAAGACCTGGGGTCTCCTATGGCCCTGAAGGTTGCCCGTGAACTGGTCCTGTACTTGCGAAGGGCCGGAGGTCAGTCGCAGTTCAGCACCGCGCTATCTCTGCAAGCCTCGGACCGTAGCCAGATTGAGGAAATCCGTTCGTGGGCCCTCGACCATTTGGAGCAGGATCTTCCCGTCGACAAGCTTGCCGCCAAGGCGGGGATGAGTCCGCGCAACTTTGCCCGTGTCTTCCTGCAGGATACGGGAACAACCCCCGCGCGTTTCGTCGAGCGGCTGCGAGTCGAAGCGGCCCGGCGGCGCTTAGAGGAGTCGCGAGACAAACTCGAGAAGATTGTGACCGACTGTGGC
Organism: Terriglobia bacterium; assembly: GCA_041483535.1. Taxonomy (GTDB): domain Bacteria; phylum Acidobacteriota; class Terriglobia; order Terriglobales; family Acidobacteriaceae; genus Acidiflorens. The sequence goes on from JBGPFV010000309.1 coordinate 3,291, forward strand.
TTTGGGTCCATCAGCACCCTGCGCCGCTCGTTTCTGCGTGTTCTTCACGTTCCTCCCGCGGATTACAGAAGCCGCTTCACCGGCTTGCCGGCGAATTGATTTGTGCGTCTCGGATTGACGATCGCATTCCTGCGGCGGTCAATCCAAGAGAGTTCCAGGTCTTGCAACGCGACATCGGCAGATGTCTTGAAAGAGAGAACGACATGATGAAGAGAAGAGAATGGTTCAAAACAGCAGCAGCATTCGGTTTGGTGGCGGCAATTCTGTCTTTGGCCTCGGGCAAACTTTCCGCCGGTTCGGGCACGGGCGAAACATCAAAAGGTGCGGACGGGAACAAGCCAGCGGCCATCCAAAATCCACTCACTCCCCCTGCTCACGGCAGTATTCCCGTTGCCTTCCTTGTCTCAGAAGGCGCAGTGATGATCGACTTCACTGGACCTTGGGAGGTCTTCCAGGATGTC
>JBGPFV010000310.1:0-3739 GCA_041483535.1 Terriglobia bacterium
GCCCGATCATAAGGAGGAAGGCCATCGCGCTCGGCATCGTTTCTTACCGGATGCCGCTTGGATCGTGACTAGCTGGGCGCTGAGTTTTGCCGCGATCATCGCTTTGCAATGGTCGATCACCGGCGGGTTTGTAAGTCCGCTGCAGTTTGGCCTGGCAGTTCGTCGCGACGGCGGCCACCACTTCGCGGTTGCGCTGCACGATCGAAATCTCTGGTACATCTTTTTGTGGCTATTGCCCACGGCACTCCCAAACCTGAAGCGCTTGCCAAGATCGTGGCTCATTCCCGTCGGCGCGACCTGCGTCATCGCATTCGTGATGGACGCGTATTTTGGGGGACCGCCGGCAGCCGGGTCGGCGTGGGGCAGGGCGCTTTTCAGCATCGCCGGTCCGGTACTCAGCCTGTCGTCGGCGTTATTCCTGTTGCGGATTTCCAGCTCGCGTCAAGAATTTTGAGATTCGCCGTCCGGAGGTGGACGGAGGGGAGCGCGGCTCTCTGTGTACTTAGACTAACTCCCCGTCTAACTCCCGTCCCTTACGCTTGTTCCACAGCGGTCCAAGAATGCTCGATTTCAGAACTTCCGACTCGGCCCTCACCCAGTCTTCCAGGGCTCGTCCTTGCACCTGCCCGTGCTCGTTGTAGAGCTGGCGTGCACGCAGCCGTATTTTTCTTTCCAATAATTCCAGCATCAGCTTCTGTCGTTCACGAGTTCTGGTTACGCTATCCACTTGCGATACCCCACAATTCATTCGATTTACTAACATTGTAAATGGTGAACTGTTAAAGGGTCGTGAACAGGAGGGTTACTAAAGGGATGTCCCATTGGCCGTGCAGCCCCTGAAGGGGCGTCTGATCTCAAGATCTTCGGCATCGCTAAAGCGATGCCCTGATACGAAGCCGGATTTTCCCTGCATCTTGCTAGGGCGCGGCCTCCACCACCAGGACTACGAACGAATCCGGCTCGATTTTTCTATCCTGGCGAGTGCCGGTCACGTTCGCGGTTACGGTGAAAAGTTGATGCGTTTTGGCATCGACGGCCATGGTGCGGGCTCCCTTTTGGGTGGACACGGTTTGCGCCACGCTGAACTTGGCGGCGCCAGCGCCATCTTGGCGAATCACCGTGATGGTGCCGTCTCCGGCGGAGGCAAACGCGAGGCCCCGATCGGCATCGAAGCCGGTGGCATCGCAGCCGTCTCCGATGGGGAGACTCGCCACTATTTTCCCGTTGTCCGCATCCACTACCATCATCTTCTTATTGCCGCCGCAGCCGGCAAACAGGCGCCGGTTCTTCCCGTCGATGGTGAGGCCGGTCGGCTCTTCGCAGTCGGCCAGCTTCCAGCGCGACTTCACCGTCAACTTCCGCGGATCGAACGCGACCAGTTCCGACGTGTCCTCAATATTCACGAACACCGTGCCCTGGGCGTCGGTCGCGGCAAATTCCGGCTTGCCGCCCAGTTCGATCTTGCCCACCACCTCGCCCTGGGACGCGTCCACGGCCGTGGTGTCATGACCTTTTCCGTTAAAAGTGAACACGCGCTTCGAGAACGGGTCATAGAGAATCGCGTCAGGCCCGCTGCCCACCTTGATTTTCTTCTCTACCGCGAGCGACTTCAGATCGAACACGCTCACCGTATCTTCACGGCCGTTGCTGGTAAATCCGCGACCGATTTCGGGAACCAGAGCTACTCCGTGCACGCCCGCCGTCGCCGGAATCTCGCCCACCTGCTTGCCCGAGTCGGTATCGATGACCATCACCCGCGTGGCTCGGGCAATGAACAAGCGGTGGCCGTCGCTGTCCACGGTCAGGTAATCCCATCCGCCATCGCCGCCCAGTTTCCATGTCTTAACGACCTTATAGTCAGCACCGGACGCCGCTGCCGCCATCGCTACCATGGTGGCCAGCAGGATCAGAGAGATTCGTACCGCGATTCGCGCTTTCATGAGTAGAACCTTTCGCAATTTAGATGAGAAATCCTCGGGGCACCGCAACCAACCAGGCTCGGCAGTGGGGTCCGGCCCCGGAATGCCTATTCTATGCGCTCTCCACAATTGTGCAAACAATTGCCTAATCGGCGTCAACCGGCCCGCAAGCCGCTAATTTCGCACCCCGAAAGTTTGGTACCGGGCTTGCTCTTATTCAGGTTAGAAGAGCCCACATCCGCCGCCTTAAGCGGATGGCGGCTCGTTTCTTCGGAATTGGGAGAGGCTGTTATGAAAACGACTTTGTTCCTGCTCTGTCTGCTTTCCACCACCGCGGCCTTCGCGCAATACGGCGCGGCGATTAGCGGCCAACCGCAGGTCTACGAGTTCCCGGATCATCAGGGACATGCGTCGTATGCGCCCATGGGTCGTGAACGGAGCATCCTCAGCGGCACGAGTTTCTCATCCGCGCAGGGAGATAGGCCGGCTTCGGATTTCCCGCACCAAGCGACGGCGGCGGAGGCGGTCTCTCTTGGGACCATTGCTCGCGAACTCAGGCAGCAGCACGCCCAGTTGAAAAAATCCCGCGTCGTTTGGGTGAACCAGTAGAGCTTGGGGTGGGGACTCGGTTTGCCCAGGCTTGATTCTGGCGATCTCGAAGGGCAATCCGAACCGTTTTTGCGGCCGTCCCCCCGGATGCCCAGCCCCTAAAGGGGCGTCTGATTGTGAAGAATTTGCGGTATCGCTAAAGCGATGCCCTGATACGAAGCCCGAGTTATTCCGCAGCCTGTGAAGTGGTGCCCTTCCTGAACCCGAGCGCAGTCCGGGTGAGCTTTTTCCGCAGCCTGTTAGTCGTCTTCATATAAATTCCACCTCGCGCCGATGATTACACCGATGATGGCATTCCGGTGCTCGGGGAGAAGAAATGTTAACCTAGGAGATATTCCATGACCATCCTGGAATTCACCGCCATCGTCGCGATCGTCTCCTTCGTCGCGGGACTTCTCGGATCGCTCACCGGTCTTGGCGGTGGTGTCGTGCTCGTGCCCCTGCTCACCACCTTGTTTCACGTGGATATCCGCTACGCCATCGGAGCCTCGCTGGTGGGCGTGATCGCGACCTCCTCCGGATCCGCCGCATCGTATGTGAAAGAAGGATTCTCCAACATTCGCATCGGCATGTTTTTGGAAATCGCCACTACGTTTGGCGCGTTGCTCGGAGCCTTCCTGGCCACGCGCATCCCGACTAGCGCCCTGGCGGTCATCTTCGGGGCGGTGCTGCTTTACTCGGCGTTTGTTTCCCGCAAGCCGCGTCCGCAGGCCCTGCGAAACCTGCCCCCGGATCCCCTCGCCACCCGTCTGCGGCTCAATGGCAATTTCCCCGACGAGGGAGGCGTGCGCTTTTACAACGTCCAGAGCGTTCCCACCGGATTCAGCCTCATGTTCGGCGCGGGCGCGCTCTCCGGATTGCTCGGCATCGGCTCGGGAGCGGTCAAGGTACTGGCCATGGATCAGGCCATGCGGATTCCTTTCAAAGTTTCCACCACCACCAGCAACTTCATGATCGGAGTGACCGCCGCCGCCAGCGCCGGCATCTATTTGAGCCGCGGATACATCGATCCCGGCCTGGCCATGCCCGTGATGTTAGGAGTTCTGGCCGGCTCGTTACTCGGCAGCCGTATCCTGATGAAAGCGGAAACCCAATCGCTCCGCGTCGTCTTTGCCGGAGTGATTCTGGTGCTGGGCTTGCAGATGCTCTACAAAGGACTCTGGGGGAAAATCTGATGCCCGCAGCCCAGGCGACCGCGAGCAAGGGGCACC
>JBGPFV010000311.1:0-3733 GCA_041483535.1 Terriglobia bacterium
CTCTTGTGCGCGTTGGCCGGCGTAGAGCTGCCTGCGGAAAGGCTCGGCCGCATTGCGAATTGGAATCTCTCGAAACTCGACTGGAGCGAAGTTCTTCGCCTGGCCCAGCACCATGGAGTTCTTCCGCTCGCGGCGCGGAATCTGATCGAACATGGTTGGGTTAATAACGGTCGCGGCCTTCCCCTGGAAGTCGAGCGCTCTCTGCGATCCGCGTACGACGCGAACCTGCGGCGCAGCCTGTGGTTCACCGCCGAACTGGCGCGCATCATGCAGCATTTCGAGCACAGGCAGTTGCGGGCAGTTCCGTACAAGGGGCCCTTGCTTGCGCAATCGGCCTACCGCGACGTAGGACTGCGGAGTTTTTCGGATCTCGACTTTTTGATTTCTCCCGCCGACTTCGACCGAGTGAAGCAGGCTCTTGCTGAAATCGGATATCGTCCTTCCGCGCATCTCACTCCGGCCGTCGAGCGATTGTGGCTGCGTAAAGGCTACGAGCGTTCGTTTGACAGCGCAGTGGGACCGAACCTGGTGGAACTGCAATGGGCGGTGCTGCCGTATTTCTATGCAGTGGATCTGCGCGTGGAAGATCTGCTGGGGCGCGCGGGGAGCACTGTCGTGGGCGGATGTGAATTGCCGTGCCTGCCTCCCGAGGATTCGCTGCTGGTGCTGTGCGTGCACGCCGCCAAGCATCTTTGGACGCGGCTGATCTGGCTTTCGGACGTTGCGGAGACTTTGCGATCCCAGACCATCGACTACTCGCTGGTGTTCTCCCGAGCGCGCGCTTTGGGAATCGTGCGTATTCTCGGCGTCAGTTTCTGGCTGGTGAAAAACGTGCTTCATGCGGAGCTTCCAAAGCCCGCGGAAGAATTGATTGCGGCCGATCTTCGGGCGCCGGTTCTGGGCCGCGAATTCGCGGAACGACTGGCTCGCGGCGCCGCCTATGATTTCGAGTCCACGGAATACTTCCGGCGGATCATGAAACTGCGCGAGCGGCGCGGCGACCGCTGGCGCTACCTCTGGCGGCTGGTTTGGACGCCGGGTACGGGAGATATCGCGGCCGTGCGATTGCCGGAAGCGCTTTTTCCTCTTTATCGAATTGTTCGGATTGGCCGGCTGCTGCGAAAGTTGATCTACCTGTAGAGACGGGGCTTGCCCCGTCTCCCGCCTGCGTGTTCGCGCTGCGGCCAGGGGAGACGCGGCAAGCCGCGTCTCTACAGGGACGCGTTGTTGCTAGTGCGTTTCTCCGTCGCCGGGCGCGACGTCTGGCGTGTCAACTTTCTTCTGCGCCACGCCCGTGTTCCCTGGCGCCGGCGGAAAATCACCGGGATCCTTGCCGGCGAGCGCGACGTTCATAAACTGCATCCAGATCGGCAGAGCGGCGCGGGCTCCGGTTTCTTTTTCGCCTAGCGACTTCTTTTCGTCGTAGCCAATCCACACGCCGCAGGTGAGCGTCGGAGAAAAGCCCACGAACCAGGCGTCGGTGAAATCGTTGGTCGTTCCCGTCTTGCCCGCGAGCGGATATGGCATTTTGGCGGCTGCGGCTGCGGTGCCGTGGAGCACGACCTCCCGCAACATCGAAGTCATGATGCGCGCGGTGCGCGAACTGATGGCGTCTTTAATGTCGGAAAAATCCTCTTCCAGAATGCGGCCTTCGTAGTCGGTCACCTTGGTGATGTAGCGCGGGGCGACGCGTACGCCGTCGTTGGGAAACACGCTGAAGGCCGAGGTCTGCTCGAGCGGCGTGATTTCCGCCGAGCCGAGCGCCACCGGAAGATAGGCGGGAATATTCGCGGTAATGCCGAAGCGGTGCGTGTAATCGATCACCGTCTTAATGCCGATGTGGTCGGCAAGCTTAAGCGCGGGGATGTTTCTGGACTGGGCGAGTGCGCGCCGCAGCGTGATCGTGCCCTCAAATTTGTCGTCATAGTTGTGCGGCGAATATGGGCCGGAGGCAGTTTGAAAAGTTACCGGCGCGTCCAGAATCGTGTCGTCGGGGCTGCCGCCCTGGTCGATCACGGCGGTATAGACGTAGGGCTTGAACGACGACCCAACCTGGCGCAGCGCCTGCGTGGCGCGGTTGAACTTGGAGAGATTGAAGTCACGGCCGCCGACCATCGCCTTGATCTCTCCGGTGGCGTTATCGATGGCGACGAGCGCTCCTTCGGCCCCTGAATCCTGCTCCAGGCTGACGCGCGATTTTCCGCCGGCATCGAGCGCCAGCACTTTGAGGTAGACGATGTCGCCGGCATGGAGAATGCCGGGAAGTTTGAGCTTCAGCTTTGTCCATGCGACATCGGCCTGCGAGAGCGTGGCCTGGTGCTGCCCGAAGCGGATTTCCGCGGCGCTTGGTGAAACCCGCGTCACCAGCGCGTGCACGTATCCGTTCACTTCGGGTTCTTCATCCCAATCCGGATCTACGTAGGTGTCGAGCTTCTGCCCCTGGGCAATCACGTTTACGAGCTTGCCGTGCCAACCATGGCGGCGCTCGTAAGCGGCGAGGCCGTCGAGCAGCGCCTGGCGCGCCGACTTCTGCAGATCCATATCGAGCGACGTGTAAACTCGCAGTCCGCCTTCGTGAACCTGGTCGCTGCCATACTTCGCTTCCAGGTAGCGCCGGATTTCTTCCACATAGTGCGGAGCCAGCGAATTCGGATCCTTCTGCAGGTTGAGCGGGATCGGCTTGCTCTTTGCGTCGGCGGCCTGGGCCGCGGTGATCTTGCCGTCCTCCAGCATGGCGTTGAGCACCAGGTTGCGCCGCTTGACCGCGCGTTCGGGATGGGTAATCGGCGAGTAATACTGCGGCGCTTTGGGGAGTCCGGCAAGCAGCGCGGCTTCTTCCAGTTTCAGTTGCTTGGCCGGTTTGCTGAAATAGTATTCCGAAGCAGCTTCAAAGCCGTAGGCGCCGTGGCCGAGGAAGATCTGGTTGGCGTAGAGCGTGAAAATCTGCGGCTTGGTGAAGCGGCGTTCGATCTGGATGGCGAGCAGCGCCTCCTGCACCTTGCGATAAAACGAGCGGTCGGGCGAGAGAAACAAATTGCGGGCAAGCTGCATGGTGAGCGTCGATGCTCCCTGCACTTTCCCGCCGAATTCGATATCGCGATAGGCTGCGCCGGCGATGCGCCAGATGTCGATGCCCGAGTGCCGGTAGAAATCCTTGTCTTCGATCGAGATCAGCGCGTTGCGGAGAACCTCGGGGTAATCGTCATAGGCGGCGATGACGCGGCGCTGGAGCGCAAAGGTGCCGATGACCCGCCCTTGCCCGTCATAAAGTTCGGTGACCGAGCTGGGACGGTAATGTTCGAGTTGCTCGACCTGGGGCAGGTCGGTCGAGTACACCAGAATCAGCCCGCCGGCCGCGCCCACGGCGGCGGAGAGCAGGACGAGTAATCCGAACAGGAGACGTCCCACCAACTTTCGTCCGCCAATTTTTATCGTCAGCAAGGGGCAGGTTTCAAGGTTTCGACGTTGCCATGGTAACAAAGGCCAGGTTTCAAGGTTTCAATGTCACCGGAAGCGTCCGGCGTCGCGCTCAAGTCTTCCAGGTTGCAAAAACAAAATCGCCCGCCGAAGCGAGCGATCGGAAGTCTTAAACCTCGAACCTTGAAACCCTGAAACTCTGAAACCTGCTTCTTCCTACCCTTTCGATTCCCGGTTCTTCAACACTTCCAGCGCTTTGTTCAGTTGTTCGTCTTCCTGGTTCTTCGGTTTCACTTCTTTCTTCTCGTTGGGAGCC
>JBGPFV010000312.1:0-3699 GCA_041483535.1 Terriglobia bacterium
AATACGGTGCGATCATGATGATCGACGACGCGCACTCTTCCGGCGTCCTCGGCTGCCAGGGACGCGGCACGGTCGATCATTTTTCCATGCACGGAGGCGTTGATATTCAGGTCGGCACGTTGTCGTAGGCAATCGGCGCTCTCGGCGGCTACGTCTGCGGCACGCGCGACTTGATCGATTTTCTCTATCACCGCGCCCGCCCCTTCCTGTTTTCGACCTCGCATCCGCCCTCAGTCGCGGCCACTTGCATCGCAGCGTTCGATGTTCTCGAAACCGAGCCACAGTGGATGGAGCAGCTCTGGGCCAACACCCGCTTCTGGAAAAAAGAACTCGGCCTGCTCGGATTCAACATCGGCGGGCAAACCACTCCCGCCAGCGAAACGCCGATCACGCCCATCATCATTGGCGACGGCCGCCTGACCATGGATTTTTCCCGCGAACTGTTTAAAGAAGGAGTGCTCGGAACCGGCATCGCCTTTCCCACCGTCCCCGAAGGCAAGGCGCGTGTGCGCACCATCATGACCGCCACGCACACAAAAGAAGAACTGCAACGGGCGCTCGAAGTGCTGCAGCGCGTGGGGAAGAAGATGGGAATTCTCGGATGAATGTTGAGCTCGCCTGCTCGCCTCATAAATGACTTGGGGGAGGGCGCGCCTTGAGCCCTGACGGGTTTTGGGAAGGGCACGACTTCAGTCGTGCCGCTAAAACGCCGAAATGTATCCGCGCTTTAGCGCCCGAGGTGTGCTTCTGGCGCCCGCGCTGAATTGTTTCGCAACTCAAGTCATACGATGGAGCGACAGCAGTAACAATCACGCCGTCGCTCCACTAGAATAGCGGCAACATGCGCGCAATTTTTCAGTGGAAGATGGGTTCGCGAGTCCTGGAGTTGGGACGGCGCACTCTGATCATGGGCATCGTCAATGTAACTCCCGACTCGTTTTCCGACGGCGGACTCTACATCGATGCCGAAAAGGCCGTAGTCCGCGCCGAGCAGTTACTCGACGATGGCGCCGCCATCATAGACGTGGGTGGGGAGTCGACGCGACCCGGCGCGACCGAACCGGTGTCCGAAGAAGAAGAGCGCAGGCGGGTGTTGCCGGTGATTCGGGATTTGAAGCGCCGGCGGCCGGATGCGGTCGTAAGCGTCGATACCTACAAGGCCAGCGTGGCGCGCGCGGCGGTGGATTTCGGGGCGGAAGTGGTGAACGACGTCAGTGGATTCCGTTGGGATCAGAAGATGGCCAAGACACTGGCCGAACTTAAAGTGGGAGCCGTGCTGATGCACACGCGCGGACGGCCGGAAGAATGGCGGACGCTGCCGCCGATTGGCGATCCGGTCCTGCTGGTGAAGCGGGAATTGCGGCAGTGGGCGGAGACGGCGACGCTGGCCGGCATCAAGCGCGATCGCCTGGTGCTCGATCCGGGATTCGGTTTCGGAAAAAGATACGAGGAGAACTATCCGCTGCTGGCGCACTTCGCCGAACTGCAGCAGATGGGATTCCCGCTGCTGGCGGGAGTGTCGCGCAAGTCATTTATCGGACGAACCCTGGCACGCGACGGCAAGGATGACGGCAAGGATAAAAATAAAGATGTAGAGGCGGCGGAGCGCCTCTCCGGGACGCTAGCCGCGGAAACCGCGTTGATCCTGAAGGGAACGCACATCATTCGAACCCATGACGTGCGCTCAGCGGTGGAGGCAGCACGAATAGCCGATGCCATTGTCGCGAGCGGAGGATAGTGTGGAGACGGGGCTTGCCCCGTCTCCCGCTGCGGAAGCAGACGCGGCAAGCCGCGGCTCTACAGGGAAATTGGTGGCGCTCAGACCCGCGCCGCTTCGGCGAGGGGGGAGTTGACTTTCAGCGCGGGCAGCCGGATTTCAAACGCGGCTCCGCCTTCGGGCCGGTTGTAGCAGGTAATCTGTCCCTTGTGGTCCTGGATTACACCATACGTCGCGCTGAGTCCCAGGCCGGTGCCTTTGCCGACCGGCTTGGTGGTGTAGAACGGATCGAAGACGCGCTCGGGATCGCGCAGGCCGGGGCCGGTGTCGGCGAATTGCACGACCACTTCGTTGCCCTCGCGCCACAGGCAAACCTGCAGACGCCCGCCGCCGGCTTCCTGTAATGCGTCCACCGCGTTTTCGACGATCTGAAGAAAGGCCTGCAACAGTTGGTTGGGGTTGCCCAGGACGCGAGGCAGCGGGTCTTTGGAATTGGAATTGGAATCGGAATTGGAATTGGAATTGCTCTCCACGGTCAGGCTGATCCGCTTGTTTTCGAGCTTGAATCCTTCCATCTGCACCGCGCGCTGCAAAAGCGGCTTCAGTTCGATAGGACTCTTTTCTCCCGGAGTCTGCTGCGCGAAGCTGAGCAGATCGCCGACCAGTTCGCGAGTGCGCCGAGCCTGCTGTCCGATCTTCTGCGCGTTCGAGAGTTGCTCGCGGCTTAGGTTGCTGCTGGCGGCCATGCGTTCGGAGTTGGCTAGGATAGCCGAGAGCGGGAACTCCAGTTCGCCGGCAGCCAGCGCAACCAGTTCTCCGAGCGATGCCAGTTTGGCCTGTTGGATCACTCTTCCCTGCAGCCGCTGCAGGCTGTCGAAGCTGTGGCGCGAATGCTTCAACAGCCGCAGAAGCCTCTGGTCCAACAGGTGTTGTTTGAGGAAAACGACAAAAGCCAGCAGGGCAACGCCGCCCAGGGCCACCGCAAAACGGACTCGGCTCAGATACGGCTGTTCGTGGCTCAGGAACAGCGCCCAATAGGCCATGACCGGCAAAGAGAGCAGGGCAAGATTGGCAAGTTGAGGAGCGACCGCCCGTCTGGCAGGCGCGATCGCAGGTATCCCCTGGGTATCGTGAAGATGGCGTCGACCGTCGATGGCGACCCAGAGGAAACCCAGTAATGCGGCCAGGAACGGAAGATCGTAGAGTCCGCCGGTCCGGTAGGTGCCGCGCGCGATGGCCGCATTCATGGCTTCCGCGGAGACGGCGTAGAGACTGCTGGCGAAAAAAATGTTGCGATAGAGTTCACGCCACGCTCCCGTACTGGTGAAGAATGCCCACGCCGACACGGCAATCAGCATCAGTCCTTCGACCACATAGAGGACATCCCAGCGCACGGTGTACGCCGGCACATTGGTGATCATGTATTCGTCGGGAAAAACGAAGAAGGCGTACACCACCACCCACCACACCAGCACCATGAGGACATTCAGCGTGCTCGGCAAAATCCCCTCGCGCTCCTCCGCCTGATGCGGCTGGATGGCCACGGCCGCCATAATGGGGACCACGTGCAGGAACAGCACGATATCTCCCGAGAAGGGGTCGGGCATTGGCTTGCGAGTCACCACTTCATACCACACCCACATGGCCTGGTTGAAACCCCACATGACCAGGCCTGTCGTCATAAGGCTCCAGAACAGGCGCGTGTGCCCACGGCTGTCGCAGGCGTTTCTGGCGGAGGGGATGCAGGCAGCCGCGATCACCAGCAGCGGGATCAGGTCACCCATGGCGGTACGAAAGAAGGGCCTGGGAAACAGGGCCGGAGCCAGAACAAAGGCCAGCAGCAGTCCAACTCCGGCGAGGAACCACGAGATGTGGCGTGAAGACAGCACGTTCCATCATACGACGTTCGCCCCGATCCGTTTAGATGACGGATCGGTGACCGGGCGGTCACCACGGTAACCGTCTCAGCGCTCTTCAAAAAG